>JAWWOM010000225.1:0-5027 GCA_033851655.1 Frankiales bacterium | reverse complement strand
GAGGCGCAGTCGACGAGCACCGGTGTGGTCGCGGCACCGAGCAGCTGGGCCAGGTCGGCGTCCTCGGCCGTCCGCCAGCCGGCCGGCCGGCGCTCACGGTGCAGCCGGATCCGCTCTGCCCACTCGGCATCGCCGGAGCGGGTGGCGGCCGTCGCCACGTAGGTCACCGACGGCTCGTCGGCCAGCAACCCTTCGGCGTACGAGGACTTGCCCGAGCGGGCGCCGCCGAGGACCAGCGTTCGGGTCGTCACGGACGTCCTTGAGGAAGTGGGTCGAGTGGGCCGGCTGCCCGGTGATCCTAACCGCCGGCCGCTCGCGAAACGTCGGCCCCGGTCGATATTGTGCTGGCGACAGCTGGACGCGGCAGAGGCACAGGGAGTGCGATGGGCTGGACCTGGCGGTACGAGCACACCGGCGCGACCGAGTCCGGCCGCAGCGAGGATTTCCCGACCCAGGGGGACGCCGAGTCCTGGATCGGTGAGACCTGGCGCGAGCTCGCGGCCGACGGGGTCGAGGCGGTCACCCTGTTCGAGGACGACCGGGACGTCTACGGGCCGATGTCGCTGAGCGCCACCGGCTGACCCGTCACAGACCGAACGCGCTGACCATGCTGGCCGTGCCCGGGTCGGCGGCGTGCCCGAGCAGCGCCGGCAGGCCCAACAGCTGCTCGGTGGTCTTCAGCAGGCCGTAGTGGTTGAACAGCTGACCCGACCTGGTGCCCTGCGGGGTCGAGGGCGAGACGACCACCGTCGCGACGTGACATCCGACGTCGCTGGTGTTGGTCGCGCAGTCGTAGGTGTGGCCACCCTCGCCCTCGTCGAAGGTGATGAACACCGCGGTCGTGCCGTCCCGGTAACCCGGGCTGTCGATGATCCGTGGCACCCAGCGTGAGAGCCACGCGTCGCCGGCGCCGGTCGGGCAGCTGTGCATGTCGGTGCACACGTTCGGGGTGACGAAGCTGAACGCCGGCAGCGAGTTGCTGTTCAGCGCGTCCACGAGCGCGCCGTGGCTCGTGCTGCCCATCGGGAGATCCCAGGCCTGGCACTGCCGCCCGTCGGTGGGGAAGTAGACCTCGGGGTTGTGCCGGTCGACGTACTGGCCGCTGTTCCGGGCCGTGCAGGGCGCCGGCATCGACTCCTCGTACGAGCGCCACTGCCGGCCGCTGCCGGTGACCTGGGTGAACAGCGTGGCCACGTTGGGCAGCGAGCAGGTCGAGGGCTCGCAGTTGGTCGTGACGTTGCCGGTTGTGCCTGCTACTGCGGCAAAGTAGTTCGGCTGCGAGGGGTGACTGACGTTGTGGTAGTTCGTCGCGAGGCCACAGGCCGAGGCGAGGAAGTTGAGGTACGGCGCCTGCCGGCTCGCCGGGGAGCCGGGTGCGCCGATCACCGTGTCGTACGAACGGTTCTCGAGCCAGATCCAGACCACGTGCTGGTAGCCGGCCGGCGCCGGCGGGATCCGGCCGCACGGCTGGTCGGTGTCTGTTGCTGACGCGGCGAGGGCGGCCTGGACAGCAGCGCCGCGGCTGACGTGGTGCCGCTGAGTGGGTACGGCGAGGGTTGGCGGCACGGGCCGCGCGCTGGGCTGCGCCGGCTGCTGAAGCACGGCGGACGTGCCGATGGGAGGTTCGGAGACGGTGCCCCCCCGCACGGTGCCGCAGCCGGCGGCCAGGGTGGCGGACAGGAGCAGCGCGAGCAGCCGGGGGCGGGGTCTCATCCTTCGAGTGTGGGCGGCTTCATCTGAACTGCGATGAGAGTTCAGCCGTCTCTCATGCCGAGCTCAACCACTCCTCATGGCGTGGGGCGGGCGAGGACCGGCACCGTCAGCGGTTGATCGGCCGCGGGGCCTGGCCGCGCTTGACCGCCGGCTTGGGCAGTCGGAACATCCGGATCGCCGCCAGCCGCATCGCGCCGTACCGGAGGGCTCCCTTGCGGCCGGCGCCTCCGGCCGGGAACTCGCGGTTGATGGCGCGGGAGAGCAGGGTGACCAGCACCGTGAGCTCCACCGCCATCACCACGACGACCGCGGTCAGCAGGTAGGAGAAGGTGTTGCGCAGGGTGCCGCTGGTGAGCAGGGTCGGGAAGTAGAAGACGATGATGCCGGGCAGCAGGAACTCGGCCAGGTTGCGCTTGCCGTCGACCCAGTCGCGGACGTAGCGGCGGATCGGGCCGCGGTCGCGGGCCGGGAGCGCGCGCTCGTCACCGGCCACCAGCGCCTTGCGGGCGTCGTTGCGCTTGATGGCGGACTGCTGGCGGGACTGCCGGGCGGCCTCACGCCGGTTGGTGGGCGCCGCGACCGGTGCCCGCTTCTTTTCGGCCTCACGCCGCTTGGGCGTCGGCCGGCCCTTGCCAAGGTTGACCGGCGTGCCGGTGCCGTTCGCTCGGGGGCCGGGAACCGCGGCCGGGTCGGAAGCGTTCTGGGGGGACGCCGGATCTCCCGGCGTACGACGTCCTAGCACCCGCTCAGGGTAGCGGCCCGTGCAACCTCCCGGCAGGTCCGGTCAGGGATGTGGAGCGAGCGTTCGCGTGCGTACGCTGGACAATGTCCGCCAATGACCGCCGGTGCGGTACCGGCGAGCGGGAAAGGGGCGTTCGCGCCGATGGCCAGTCTCAGCAAGCGGCTTGCATTCGTCTTCCGGGCCAAGGCCAACAAGGCGCTGGACCGCGCCGAGGACCCGAGGGAGACGCTGGACTACTCGTACCAGAAGCAGATGGAGATGCTGCAGAAGGTGCGCCGCGGTGTCGCCGACGTGGCGACCTCCCGCAAGCGCCTCGAGCTGCAGATGACCGGCCTGCAGCAGAGCGCCGAGAAGCTGCAGGGCCAGGCGCAGCAGGCACTCACCCAGAACCGTGAGGACCTCGCCCGGGAGGCGCTGACCCGGCGTTCGGGGATCCAGACCCAGCTCGGCGACCTCTCCGCCCAGCACGCGCAGCTGCAGGCCGAGGAGGAGAAGCTCACCGCGGCGGCCCAGCGGCTGGCGGCCAAGGTCGAGTCCTTCCGCACTCGCAAGGAGACGATCAAGGCCAGCTACACCGCCGCCGAGGCGCAGACCCGCATCGGGGAGGCGTTCTCCGGCATCTCCGAGGAGATGAGCGACGTCGGCCTGGCGATGCAGCGGGCCGAGGACAAGACCGCGCAGATGCAAGCCCGTGCCGGTGCCATGGACGAGCTGCTCGCCTCCGGTGCCCTGGACGACCCGACCTCGACCGGGCGCGGCGACGACATCCAGGTCGAGCTGGACCGGATGTCCTCGACCAGCGACGTCGAGCTGGAGCTGGCCCGGATGAAGGGTGCCCTGGGTGCGGGCTCCGCGCCGGCGGCACTCGAGGGCGGCACCACCGCCGCCGACACCGCGGAGCCGATCCGGCTCGACAAGGAGGGTCAGTGATGATCGTCCGGATCATGGGAGAGGGCCAGCTGCAGGTCGACGACACCGAGCTCGAGGAGCTGAACGCTCTGGACACCCAGCTCCAGGTCGCCCTCGAGACTGCCGACGAGGCGCTCTACCAGCAGGCGCTGACCGCGCTGACCGACCGCGTACGCCAGGTCGGCCGGCCGGTCTCCGACGACCTGCTGGTCCCGAGCGACATCGTCATCCCGACGCCCGAGGTGTCCCTCGCCGACGTCCGGGAACTGGTCGGCGACGAAGGCCTCATCCCGGGCTGACCCCGGAACGTCCTCTTGGGGCCCAGCGTTGTCCACGACACCTTCCCCGTACAGGAGTTGAGTCGCCCCGATGTCCCGCACCCGGTTCCGCCCCGACCGCAAGCTCGTCCGCCGCATGCTGGTGACGGTCTTCATGCTCGGCCTGCTCTACGTCCTGTTCGTCGGCGTGCTGATCGCGCTGCACGTCTCCGTCCTGTTGATCGTCATCATCGCCGGCGGCTTCTTCCTGCTGCAGTACTTCGCCTCCGACCGGATCGCGCTGTTCGCGGTGGGCGGGCACGTGGTGACGCCCGAGGAGGCGCCGCAGCTGCACGCGATCATCGACCGGCTCTGCGCGCTGGCGGACATGCCCAAGCCGGTCGTGGCCATCGCGGACGTGGACATGCCCAACGCCTTCGCCACCGGGCGCAGCCAGAAACGGGCACTGGTCTGTGCCACCACCGGGATCATGCGTCGCCTCGACAACGAGGAGCTCGAGGGCGTCCTCGCGCACGAGCTGTCTCACGTCGCCCACCGGGACGTCGCGGTCATGACGATCGCGAGCTTCCTCGGCGTGCTGGCCGGCATCATCACCCGGTTCGCGTTCTACTCCGAGATGTTCGGTGGCGGCCGGCGCAACGACCGGGACAACACCGCGAGCCTGGTGGCGATCGTCATGTTCGTCTCCGGCATCGTCTACGCCATCAGCTTCCTGCTCATCCGGGCTCTCTCGCGCTACCGCGAGCTGGCCGCCGACCGGTCCGGCGCGCTGCTGACCGGCCGGCCGTCGGCGCTGGCCAGCGCCCTGGTCAAGGTCACCGGTGAGATGGGCCGGATCCCCACCAACGACCTGCGCCGCGTCGAGCCGGTCAACGCGTTCTTCTTCACCCCGGCGCTGGCGCCCGGCCTCAGCCTGTCCTCGCTGTTCTCCACCCACCCGTCCCTCGAGCGGCGGCTGGAGAACCTCGGCTCGATCGCCCGCGAGCTCGGCCAGCCGGTCTGATGGGCTTCCTCGACTCGCTGCTCGGCCGGTCCAAGCCGGTCAAGTCGAACCTCGACGACCTGTTCGCCCTGCCGACCGCGGCGCTGACCCTGCAGGCGGCGATGGGGCTGACCGCGACCGGCACCGGGGCGGTGTGTTTCAAGGCTGCCGAGGGATCTGCGTTCGCGACGATGCAGTCGGAGGTCGAGCGGCTGCTCGCCGCCGACGGCGTGGCGGCCGAGCAGGTGCGGGACCCGTACGGCTACACCTGGCTGGTCTGCAAGCACGACGCCGACGACATGTCCGGCCTGGTCACCGAGCTGCACGCGGTCAACTCCTCGCTCGAGGAGGCGGGGTTCGGCCAGGCGCTGCTCTGCTCGGTGGTCGGGTTCGAAGGCGACCT
>JAWWOM010000221.1:0-8196 GCA_033851655.1 Frankiales bacterium | reverse complement strand
GCGGAGCATGCGGGCGGACCAGCCCGTGGTCTCGGCTGCTTCCTGGATGGTGAGGCCGGAAAGGCCCGTCGTGGCGCTCATCTGCACCGAGGTTAGCAGAGCCGTGTCAACCTTGCCCCACCGGAGGGTAAGAAACTCTGGCAAGGCTCCGGCAGCAGCCCGACCGTCGATAGATCCCCGGCAACCGGGGCCGGGATGACTCCGAGCTTGAACTCCGACGTACGGCGATCCGCTGTGCGCCCTCCCATGCACAGCTGCCGTCGGCGCTGACGGAGCTGCCGGGGTCGCCGGTGTCGACGGGGCGACCGGCGCGACCGGCCCGGCGGGTGCACAGGGACCGGCCGGTCCGGTGGGTCCGGCGTTCGCAGGGACCGGTCGGCGCCACCGGCGCTGCCGGGTCGAACGCCACGGCTGCGACCTACGTGACCGGCCGCATGTCCAACGTGACGACGGTCACCACCAACCAGGGCAGCTTCAGCTGCGGCTTTCCCTCGGGCTACAGCGCGGCTGTACGTTGCGACCAGGTGGACTTCACCACGGTGCTCCCGCATGCACTGACGGTGTCCAACATGGCGGCCAGGCTGGACGCGTCGGTCACCGCCCCGACCGGCGTCTTCGTCGAGGACATGACGACGAACACCACCCTCAGTGTGTGCACGATTCCGACCGGCGCCCTCACCTGCGGCGCAACCACGACCGCCGGAGCAGGTGCGCAGGGTGACGTCATCCGGTTCATGGTCGCCCTCGGTGGGTCAGGAGCAGCAACCGGCGTCGCCTTCAGCTACGTGCTCAACTTCGCCTGAGCATCCGGTCCGGCGCGAGGTCCTCTCGCTGACCGAGGTCCGACCCCGGTAGGGGCTAGGTAGGCCTGCTGCCTACCAGCCCCGCCGGGTTCCCGCCGCGGGTGCCCGGCGCCTACGACGGGCCACGGTCGACGTCCGGCTCGAGGTAGATCACCTTGGCCACGGGAAATGCCGCCCGTACGCGGGCCTCGGCGGCATCGATGCGCCGGGCCACGTCGGCAAGGCCGGCTGCCGGGTCGACGGCGAGCTTGGCGGCGACCAGCAACTCCTCGGGGCCGAGGTAGAGCGTGCGGATGTGGATCACCCGGCGCAGCACGGGGTCGTCGAGCAGCGCGGCGGAGATCGCGGAGACCTGTGCAGGAGCCGCACCCTCACCGATCAGCAGGCTCTTCATCTTCACGGCCAGCACCGCGGCGATGGCTCCGAGCAGGCCGCCGATGGCCAGGGTGCCCACCCCGTCCCAGCGCGGGTTGCCGGTCGCTCCGGCCAGGATGACGCCTGCCAGGGCGAACACCAGGCCGACCAGGGCCCCGCTGTCCTCGAGCAGAACCACTGGCAGCTCAGGGTTCTTGGTGTGCCGGATGAAGCCGACCCAGGACGAGGAGCCCCGCAACGGGTTCGCTTCGCGCACCGCTGTGCGGAAAGACAGACCTTCGAGGACGATGGCCACGGCCAGCACCCCGATCGCCACGACCGGGCTGTCGAGGTGATGCGGATGGCGCACCTTGTCCACACCCTCGTACAACGCGAACAAGGAGCCGAGGCTGAACAGGACCAGTGCCACGACGAACGCGTAGAAGAACCGCTCGGGCCCGTGTCCGAACGGATGCTCGGCGTCGGCGTCGCGTCGTGACCGCTTGCCGCCGATGAGCAGCAGCACCTGGTTGCCGGAGTCGACCACCGAGTGGACGCCCTCGGCCAGCATCGACGAGGAGCCGGTGAAGGCGAACGCCACGAACTTGCTGACCGCGATCCCGAGGTTGGCGGACAGGGCGGCGACGATCGCCTTGCGACTGCCTTCGGTGCTCACGTCGACGGGCTCAAGGCAGCAGTCGCGCAGCCAGCTCGGAGGCGGCGCCGTCGTCGGACGGGTCGACCCCCTCGAGCAGGGCGAGGTAGACCGAGGCGTAGTCGCCCAGCGCCACGAGCGAGGCGAACCGCTCGAGCGGCGAGTCCCCCTCGGCCAGCAGTGAGGTGACCGCGATGCCACGCTCCTGCGCCAGCACAGCTGCGGCCTCGGCCCTGGCCGCCATCGCCGGCAGCTCGCGGTTGTCCCGCAGCAGCACCAGCTTGAGCTGGGGCTCGACCTCCTCCTCCTCGTCCTCGGCCCGGTCGCGGAACAGGTCCTCGAGCGGGTCGGTCGGCCGAGCGGCAGGCAGGCCGGAGCCGAACACCCCGTCGAAGCAGCCGAGGACCGTGTGCAGCACCTCCGGCAGCACGCCCGGCAGCGCGGGCAGCTTGGCGTTGCGGGTCAGCTGGGCAGCGAGCCGGTTGGCGGCCAGGCCGCCCACCGGCGGTGTGCCCCAGACGAGGGGCAGGGTGCCGACCAGGTCGACAGCGAAGGTCTTGCCAGGGTTGAGGAAGCTCTCGTACGAGGGCCGGCATCGCTCGGCGTAACGGACCAGGATCTCGGCCGTCGCCTCGATCGCCTGCGGGGGGACGCTGATCAGCCCCAGCGCGTCGGCGGCCAGCAGCACCGGTACGGCCATCGACCACAGACTGGCCCGCGCGGGACGCCCGCCGGGAACCACCACGTGGGGCGCGCTGGCCTGCTCACCGCGCAGGTCCAGCGGCGAGCCCTCGGCGGAGACCGTCACCAGCCGGGCGCCGCGGCGGATCGCCTCGTCGGCCGCAGCCAGCGTCTCGGCTGCCTTGCCGGAGGCGGACACGGCGATCGCCAGGTCGGCAGCACCGACCCAGGCGGGCAGGTCGGGCCCCCGTACGACCAGGACGGGGGTCGGACTGCCGGGAGCGGCAAGGGCTGCCAGCAGGTCCCCGGTCAGCGCTGCCGTGCCCGAGCCGAGCACCACCACAGCCCGCGGCCGGCCCTCGTCCCGGATCCGGCGCAGGCCCGCGTCGTCGCACGCGGTGGCGGCCTCGCGGACCTGGGCGGCTGAGCTCGCCGTCGCGAGCAGCATGTTTCCGGTGTCGGCCGCCTCGAGGCCGTCGACGTCGTCCAGGAAGGTCGCGTCGAGCTCCCGTGGGCTCACGCGGTGGGCGCGTCCGCCGACGGCTTGCGCGCCTCGTCGACCAGGAGGACCGGGATGTCGTCGCGGACCGGGTAGGCCAGGCCGCAACCGGTGCAGACCAGCTCGCCGGCCGCGTCGTCGGCGCGCAGCGCTGACCGGCAGTCAGGGCAGGCGAGGATGGCGAGCAGCGCGGGGTCGAGGTTCATCAGTCGCTCCGAGGTTGCGGGGGAAGTGGCCGGGTCAGCTGCGGATCAGGGCGAGCAGCTCGTCGCGCAAGCCGGTCATGGCGGCCTCGTCGGCCGCCTCGACGTTGAGGCGCAACAGGGGCTCGGTGTTGGACGCGCGGACGTTGAACCACGACGTCGGGGACAACCGTACGGTCAGCCCGTCCAGCGTGTCGATCTCGACACCCCGGCGGGACCCGTACACCTCGCGGATCTGCGCGACCTTGGCCGCCTGGTCGGCGACCTCACTGTTGATCTCGCCGGAGGCGGCGTAGCGGGAGTAGCGCGCGAGCAGCGCCGACAGCGTGCCGTCCTGCTCGCCCAGCGCGGCGAGCACGTGCAGCGCGGCCAGCATGCCGGAGTCGGCCTTCCAGAAGTCGCGGAAGTAGAAGTGCCCGGAGTGCTCGCCGCCGAAGATCGCGCCCGTCTCGGCCATGGTGCCCTTGATGAACGAGTGCCCCACCCGGGTCCGTACGGGCACTCCACCGTGCTCGCGGACGATCTCGGGCACCGCCTGGGACGTGATCAGGTTGTGGATGATCGTCGATCCCGGCTCCTTGGCCAGCTCACGGACCGCGACCAGGGCGGTGATCACCGACGGGGAGACGATCTCGCCGCGTTCGTCCACGACGAAGCACCGGTCGGCGTCGCCGTCGAACGCGAGTCCGATGTCAGCGCCGGTCTCGAGCACCTTGGCCTGCAGGTCGCGCAGGTTGGCGGGGTCGATCGGGTTGGCCTCGTGGTTGGGGAACGAGCCGTCGAGCTCGAAGTACATCGGGAGGACGTCGAGCGGCAGCCGCTCGAAGACGCGCGGCACGGTGTAGCCGCCCATGCCGTTGCCGGCGTCGACCACGACGGACAGCCGCCGGATCGCGGACAGGTCGACCAGCTTGTTCAGGTAGGCGGCGTACTCGGTGACCAGGTCCCGGTGGGTCACCGTGCCCTTGGGCCCGTCGAAGGCCGGGATCCCGTTCTCCATCATCGCCCGGATCTCGGCCAGGCCGCTCTCCTGGCCGACCGGCGCGGCGCCGGCCTTGCACAGCTTGATGCCGTTGTACTTGGCCGGGTTGTGGCTGGCCGTGAACATCGCGCCGGGCATGTCCAGCGATCCGGCGGCGAAGTAGAGCAGGTCCGTCGAGCCCAGCCCGGCATCGATGACGTCGGTGCCCTGGCTGGTGGCGCCGTCGGCGAAGGCCGTGCACAACGGGCCGCCGGACTCGCGCATGTCGTGCGCCATGACGATGGTCGGGGCTCCGGTGAACCGGGCGAAGGCCGCGCCGACCGCCCAGGCCACCTCGGCGTCGAGCTCGTCCGGGACCACGCCCCGGACGTCGTACGCCTTGATGATCTTCGACAGGTCTTGCATCAGCCGGAACTCCCGCACTCGTGGTCTCAGACGAGGCGAGCCTACCGGTGGGCCTGTCCTCTACTGGCGCCGGTGCATCGGCTTTACCATTGGCCGACCCGGCCTGACCTGCGCGGGGCCCGGAGCGTTGGGGGAACGATGAGCGTGCTGGTCACGGGTGCCGGCCGGGGTGTCGGCCGTGCGATTGCCGAGGCTTTCGCCCCGGGGCGCGAGGTGGCGTTGCTGGCGCGGACGGCCACCGAGCTGGAGCAGACGGCCGATCTCGTCAGGGCGGCGGGGGGCACGCCGTTCGTCGCCGTCGCCGACCTCCGCGACGCGGACGCGCTGCGCGAGGTGGTCGAGAAGGTGACGGCCACGCTCGGCCCGATCGAGGTCCTGGTCAACAATGCGGGTACCGGGGGCGGCTTTCACGAGCTGGCCGGCGGTGACGCGGGGATGTGGCGCAGCGTGCTTGAGGTCAACGTGCTCGGGCCGGCCACGATGTGCGCCCTCGTGCTGCCGGGGATGGTGGCGCGTGGCCACGGCTACGTGGTCAACATCACCAGCCTGCAGGCATCACGGGCGTTCAAGGGCAGCAGTGCCTACGGCGCCTCGAAAGCGGCACTGATGCGGCTGACGGATGGGCTGGCCAACGAGCTGGCGGGCAGCGGCGTCGTCGCGTTCGACGTGAGCCCGGGGCTGGTGCGGACGGCCATGACGGAGGAGCCGCATCTCGCGGCCATCCTGGCAGAGATCGACGACCAGGACTGGACGCCGGCTTCCCGTACCGGAGCGGTCCTGGTGGCACTGACCGGCGGTCGGTTCGACGCGTTGAGCGGCTGCTTCGTGCATGCCGAGGACGATCTTGAGGACCTGCTACAGCGGATGGCCAACGCCGAGCCGGACTGGCGCCGGCTGCGGATGACGCCGGCCGGCCCAGCGGACCCGTTGTTCGCTGACTAGCGGGGCTTGGTGGCCTTGCTGATCACGGAGTCGACCTGGAGCACCTGGCCGGCTTGGGTCCACGCGCGGTACTCGCAGTGCCGGCACGAGGTGAACTGGACCGGGGAGCCGTCGGTCAGGGTCATCGCGATCTCGGTCAGCCGCGGCGACTCGCACCGCGGGCACTTCTCGCGCCGGGCGTCGGACAGCTTGACCAGAGACGAGGGCGTGGTCGGGGCGGCGGGCGCCGTGCGCTGACGCGGGAGTCGTACCGACAGGGTCGAGGCGGCGGGAGCGTAACCGGAGGTGCGGGCCATGGTGGGGACTCCGAACGGGTGAATGGTTGCGGACGCAGACACCTTCGGCAGCAACCCGAAAATCCTTGACCAGGCGGCGTTTCTATGACAAACCGGACAGCCGGCGGATCAGGGGGTACGGAGGACGCGCAGGTGACCGCGCCGCCCCTGAGCCCCCGGTGGTCCCGGCATCGGCGGTGGTCCCTGCGGCGCGCGGCCGGCAGCCGGCCTCGGCTCCGCCGGCGGGCGACCCGCCTCACGAACGGCGTCGGCGAGGGCCTCGAGGTCGTCGATCGACGGGCCGTAGGCGTGCTCGTCGACCTCGAGCCGCACCACCTCCCAGCCGCGCGGCGCGGTCAGCCGGTGGGCGTGCTCGAAGCACAGGTCGTAGCAGTGCGGCTCGGCGTAGGCGGCCAGCGGCCCGACGACAGCGGTCGAGTCGGCGTAGACATAGGTCAGCGTGGCAACGGCAGCCTTGCCACAAGCCGTGCGGGAGCAGCGCCGGATCGGGCTCACCCTTTCACCAGGATCACGAGCCGAAACCTAGCCGGTACGGAGTCCGGTCGCCATCACCGGGCGGCCAACCGCCGATCGTGTCGCCCGCCGCGGACTACGCTTTCGCGCGTGAGCGAGCAGCGGAGCAGCGACGGCGTCGCGAGGGACCGGCACGGCCGCGGCCTGCGCAGCCCGTTGCTGCCGCCGGCGCTGCCGGCCGCGCGCTCCCGCAGCGAGATCTTCGACGACCTGGTCCTGGACGCGGTCGAGCACGTCGAGCGGCACTGGAAGGAGCAGCTGGACGGGGTCGAGTTCGGCGTCGAGGACGTGCCGCCACCCGTCGAGGACGGCGTGCCCGCGGTCGCCGGCGGCATCGACGACGTGCCACTGGCCCGGATCGAGCGAGGTGACCGCACGCACCCGTCCCGGATCGTCGTCTACCGGCGGCCGATGGAGCTGCGCTGCCGCAACCCGCTGGACCTGGCCGACCTGGTCCACGACGTGGTGGTCGAGCAGATCGCGGACTACCTCGGCCTGGACCCCGACGTCGTCGACGGCGGCGACGCCCAGTAGCCGGCGCCCGGTCAGGGCGAGGCTGAGGGCTGGACCTCGCCGGGACGGGCACCGGCCACCGTCGGGTCCTCCCGTACCGACGGCAGCTGGATCACGCTCGGCACCGAGACCAGGCCGACCTGACCGACCAAGGTCCCGTCGGGCGCCGGTTCGCGGAACACCGCCGACGCCGTCACCGGACCGCCGGCCGGATCGGTCGTGACCCGTACGGACAGGTCCGCGGCGGTGGTCCCGAGCAGCGAGCCGAGATCGGCCGACACGGTCTGCCCCGCGGGTACCTTGACGTGGACCGGCGGCGGGAAGGTCGACGCCGTCGGGTCGATCGGCCCGGTGGGGGTGATCGTGACCGTGGCGTCCTGGTGGACGGCGGTCAGGGAGAGCAGCACGTCTCGCCCGGCGCCGATCGGGACGGTGGGCAGGACGGCGGTGCCGTTGAGCGGAGCGGTCTGGGTCGACCAGGTCACGTCCGTCATCGCCGATGTGGTCGAGCCGACCTCCTGGGACGCGCCGGCGACCACCGGCTGGTCCGAGGTGACCAGCAGCGCACCGGGGTGGCCGGACAGCGCAGAGGTCACGTTGACCGAGGTGACCGAGCCGGGGTTGACGCTCACCGACTCCAGGCCGGCCGGGGTGAAGGTGCCGGTGTCCGAGACCACCTGCACGGAGACGTTGGCGGCCTCGGTGCCCGGGTCGGCGAGGACGAGGGTCTTCCTGCCGGGGTCCTGGATCATGCCGGGGATCAGCGAGCGGCGAGCGGCCGGCCCCGCGTCAGGGATCCACTCGACACCACGCGGGATGCTGCCGTCGAGGCGGGAGGTGGTCTCGGCGGCCGCCACCCGGCCGGTCACCGCGGTCACCATCGCGGTCAGCTCGACCTCGTTCGGGCCCAGCTTGACCAGGTCGATGCTGCGTCGCTGGTGCGGCTTGACCTCGATGCCGTTGGTGGCCCCGGTGAGGTTGAGCGGCCCGCTCGCGCCGAGCAGCGTGATGTCGACGATCGCGACCGAGTCGTCGATGTTGGTGAGCACCAGCCGGAGCTCGTTGCCGACGATGGTCGAGCCGCCCACGAAGGTGAACTCCGTCCCCGGCTCTGCGCAGCTGACGGCCTCGATGCCCCGCGAGGGCCCGCTGGTGGCACGGGTCACCTGCACCGCCCCGAGGCCGACGGCCGATGATCCGGTCCCGGTGAAGGCCAGCGCCCGGCTGCCCTTGTCGATCCGGCCCCCGAACGCCAGCCCGTACGGGGCAAGGCCGATCGAGTCCCCCGCCGGAGCGAAGTCCTGCGACTTCTGGGTCACCGCGGTCGCCGTGACCGCCGCGGCCCCGTTG
>JAWWOM010000156.1:0-14872 GCA_033851655.1 Frankiales bacterium | reverse complement strand
TCCAGCAGGCGCTCGAACGGGTCTCCGCGCGCTTTGGCGGTCCGCTGGCCGAGGAGCTGCAGGTGGCCCTGCAGCAGATCAGTGTGGGGGAGACGCTGCGTGCGTCGTTGCGGGCGCTCCAGCAACGCACGAAGTCCCAGTCCGTCGACCAGTTCGTGACGGCGCTGATGCAGGCGGAAGAGCTGGGGGCACCCCTGGTCTACGCGCTGAGCCAGATCGCCCAGGACGTCCGGGGGGAGGCCGCCCAGGCGGTCAAGCGCCGGGCGGCGGCAGCTGCTCCGAAAGCCACCGTCGTGACCATCCTGGTCCTCCTGCCACCCACCATGGCGATCATGATCTACGGCGTGATCACCGCGATCAGGGGTTAGCCGGATGCGTACCGGTCGCCTTGAGGTCGTGGTCGAGCTCTGTCAGTACGTGCTGCTGCTGCGGTTGGTGGCAGCCATCCTGGTCGTGTTCAACGGCTCGCTGCCCCACTATGCGGTGACCCGGTGGGCGGTCGTCGCCTCCTGCATCATCGCGGTCCTCGCCACCCTCACCTGGCGGCGGGCCATCGCCACGGTCGCGGCGCATCCGCTGGTCGTCGTCGTCGACATCGCCGTCTCGCTGTGGGCGCTGAACAGTGCACCGACGAGTGCGGCGATCCTGGTCATCGCACTGACCACCGCGCTGCTGATCGGTCTGGTGTACGACCGGGTGGCGGCGGCGCTGCTGGGGGCCTGCCTCACCGGCGGCTACCTCGTGAACCAGGTGCCGGTGCACCCCGGTGACGGGGTGAGCCAGGGCGGAAGACTGGTCTCCCAGCTCGCCGCCATGGCCCTGCTCACTGTCGCCGGCCGGGTCGTCGCGGAACGGATCGATCGCCTTTCCGCGCAGACGGAGTCGTCGATGCTGCTGCTGGCTCAGGCCGAGGAGCGGGCGCGGTTGGCCCGCGAGATGCACGACTCCGTGGTCAAGACGCTGCACGGACTCGCGCTGAGCACGCTGGCGCTTGCCGACGCGCCCCCGCCACAACCGGCGCTGCGGGATCGGCTGCTGATGGTGGCCGAGGCCGCCGAGACAGGAGCGAGCGAGGCACGTTCACTGCTGACCGACCTGCGGGCCGACGAGCCCGACCGCCCGCTGGCCGAGACGTTGCGCGGCATCGTCGAGGACTGGTCGGCGCGGTACGGGGTGAGCGCCAGCTATGACGCCCAGGGGGTGGCCGACCTCGACGGGTCGGGCCGCTGGGAGCTGGTGATGGCCACGAGGGAGGCGCTGGACAACGTGGCGCAGCACGCCAATGCCTCGCACGTCGCGGTGACCCTGCTCGGCGATCGCAGCTCGGTCTCGGTGGTCGTCGCGGACGACGGTGCGGGCATGGACCCGGATCGGGAGCGGGCGGCGGCGATCCGCCGTGGTCACTACGGCCTGCAGTCGATGTACGAACGCATGGACCGGGTCGGCGGCCTGGCCAGCATTTCCGGAGCGGCTGACCAAGGGGTCACCGTCCGGCTGACCGTACCGCAGCCGGCACGAGGGGGAAGAGGATGACGCAGGACGAGCCGGTGCGCCTCCGGGTGCTCATCGCCGACGACAACGCGGTGCTGCGGATGGGCCTGGGCCAGCTGCTGGCGGCGGACCCGGGCATCGAGCTGATCGGTGAGGCCAGCTCGGGTGAGGAGGCGATGGCCCTGGCGGCCGAGCTGCATCCCGACGTGGTGCTGCTCGACGTGCGGATGCCCGGCTCCCACGACGGCATCTCCGCCGCGGCCAGCCTGGTCGGCTCGACGGTCGTCGTCATGCTGACCTACAGCGAGGACCCGGTGGTGGTCCGCGCGGCCCTGAAAGCCGGCGTACGAGGCTATCTGGTACACGGTGACGTCCGGCCGCGCGAGATCGTGGAGGCGGTCAAGGACGCCGTCGGAGGTCGTACGGTGCTCTCGCCGCGGGTCAGCCGGTTGCTCGTCGACCAGCTGGTCAACGACACGGCTGAGCCGGACAGCCGGCGCACGCGGCTGCCCCGCCAGCCGGACAGTGGCGTCCGGATGGCGCTGACGCCGCGGGAGCGGGAAATCATGGAGCTGCTGGCCGACGGGTTGGACAACGACGACATCGCGAAGCGGTTGTTCATCACCCGGAACACCTTGAAGAACCACATCACCAGGGTGTTCGCCAAGCTCGGCGTGACCAGCCGCTCCCAGGCCGTCGCCTACTGGCTGAGGGAGCGCAGTCCTAGGACTCCCCTCTCTGACGAGGGGGGCCGTGGTCCCTCGGCGGGACATCGCTGACCTCCTAGGTTCCTTCTTGTCAGCAAGCCACGCGGACCCGCAGGGGTCGCCGAAGGGAGCTCATCATGATCAGCAAGCTCAACGACCGGGCCATCGCCCTGCACATCGCCGTCGTCGCCTACTGCGCCAGCCGTGCCGAGCGTCTCGGGGAGGACCGCGATGCCGGCGTCGTCTCGATCGAGTACCTCGTGCTCGGCGCAGCCATCATCTTCATCATCGGCATCATGAGCACGGACACCACCGTCCAGAACACCGTCAAGGGCGCGTTCGACGGTCTGTTCCAGAAGGCGACCCCCAAGTAGCCCGAGCCGGCGGAGAGACAGCCGAGATCGGCCTGCTGATGGAGCCGCACGACCGGAACGGCGACGAGGGCGGGATCGCCATCGTCCTGGTCGCCATGATGCTCGTGCTCATCGTCGGCGCCGGCTATGCGATCCGCTATGGCGGCGACAACGAGGTCAGCGGCCAGACCCGCACCGCCGCCGACGCGGCAGCACTCGCCGGGGCGGGCTCCGGCGCCGACTGGGTCGTCAACCAGCTCAGCGCGCTAGCACCGCCGACCGGTTGGTCGGCCGTCAACAACGGACTCGGCCAGGTCTCCGCAAGCCAGTACGCCTCGGCCAACGGGGGGACGCTGGAGAGCTACTCCTTCTCCGTAACCGGCAGGGTGACGGTCACGGTGTCGGTTCCCGAGGGGGACTCCGGCATCCTCAACCGGGAGACGTCGGCCGCCCAGATCGCGTTGCCGGTCTGCTCCGTCGTGCCACCGCCTCCGCCTTCACCCACACCGAGCCCCACCCCGACCCGCACCGGGACGGCTAGCCCGAGCCCGACCCCGAGGCCGACACCCACGACACCACCGCCGCCACCGCCGACCCGATACACCTGCAGCATCAACGGTTTCGGCGTCCACGGTGGGCCGTTCGACCCGTCGTCCGCCGCGGACCGCGCCGCGCTCCGGGGCCTGCTCGATCCCCGGCTGGTCCCGGTCGGCTAGCTCGGTCGATCGCACCAGCTCTCCGTCGTCATCCGCATCCCCCTTCCTGGAGGTCCCCGTGTGGCTTGCCGCCAAGGCTGCCTTGGTCAGCCTTTTCATCCAGATCGGGCTCGGCACCGTTCTCGGCCTGCTCCTGGTGCAGGAAAGCGGACCGGCGGCTCCGGGTGAATGGAAGAACGAGGTGCTGCTCTATTCGGCACTGGCCTTTGTCGCCGGGTTCATCGCCATTCGGCAGACCCCCCAGGAGCGCGGCCGCGAATTCGTCTACCTGGTCGTGGCGCTGGTAGGCCCCGGCCTCGGCGCCCTGCTTGCACTGGTCAGCACGACCGGGCGGCTGAGCCCGGCATGGGTGGCAGCCGAGACGCTCGGCCCGCTGCTGTTCGGTTGCGCCGGAGTGGTCGTCTCCGAAAGGGCACGGGAGCTCTCATGACCCACCCGGGCCACGGCTCCGCGCGGGGCGCGACCGGGCTGCTGATGCTGGCCGCCGTGCTGGTGGTCAGCGGCTGCTCCGCCGGCTCTCACTCGGCGGCGGCCGGTGCATCGTCGCCGGTCAGCGCTGCGCCCGGTCAGAAGATCGTCTCCGGCGTCGGCGGCGTCAGCGTCCAGGTGCCTGACTCCTGGGTCGCCGGGAGCACGAGAGCGAGCTCCGGCACCGTGCTGTCGTACGGCTCGCCGGACAGGGTCAACGGCCTGCCGTCGCAGGCGGTGCTGGTGACGTTGACCAACCACCCCTGGCCCGACGTGATGGCCGCCTCGCTGGCGCGGGCCACCGAGGTCCTGGGCGCCGTACGGGGCTCGGTCCAGCTGGCCAGGAAGGACGCGACCGTTGCCGGCGCCGGCCCGGCCAAGGTCACCAGCATGTCGTTCCCGCTGCCCGGCGGTGTCACGGGGACGCTCTACGACCTCGTCGCCGTCACGCCGCAGAACCAGGAGCTGATCGTCCGGGTCACCGTCCAGGCTGCGCCCGATGCACAGCGGCTGGCCGACGCGATCCTCGGGAGTGTCCGGCTGGGTGCCACGACATGAGCAACCCCGGGGGACAGGGCGAGGTCGCCGTCGACGCCGGCGAGGTGACGCTGGACTACCTGGCGCTCGCGACGGCGCTGATCGTCATCGTCGGCTCGCTCATGCTGGGTGGCTCCGCCCGGGTGGTGGAGTACGGCTTCGAGCAGCTGTGGTGCACAGTCGGCAGCCTCGTCGGGTCCGCCGACTCCTGTGCCTTCCTCGCCTCGCCGGTTGACGCCGCGTACCTGCCGGACTGCGAGTCCTCGAGCGAGACCACCGACGTGACGTACGGGGTCAAGGTCCTGGTCGTCAAGCTGGACAGCGACACCACCATGACCAAGACCCTCAACGCCGACGGCACGGTCCAGGTGTCGATCGCCGACGGCGGGGACGCCGGTGTCGAGGTCGGCTTCGGCGCCAAGGGCGAGCTCGAGACCGGCAAGGGTTCGTTCAAGCCGGGAGCCGAAGCCACGGCCGGGGTCCAGCTCACCACCACCGGGACGCAGACCTGGGACTTCGCCAACGCCGCCGAGGCCGCGAAGTTCTCCGACACGGTGACGGCGGAGTTCGCCTCCAAGGTGACCGGGCAGCCGATCGTGGGCTGGCTGTACAAGCAGATCACCGGCTCGGCGAGCCTCCCACCGCCCAGCAGCGTGACGGTGGCGGCAGGTGGCAACGGCTACGCCGACGCCTCCGCCAACGTCCCGATCGTGGCCCAGGTCAGCGCCGGGGTCTCCGCCGGCATCGAGCTCTCGATCACCACGGGCACCGAGGCCGGCAAGGCCTACTCGGAACGCGAGCTGGCGGTCGACCTGTCCGGTACGGCCTCGGGCGACCTGTTCGGTGCCGAGGTCGGCGGCAAGCGCGAAGGGATCGGCGTGATGACGATCCGCTACGACGACCAGGGCCGTGCCACCCAGGTCTCGCTGAAGACCACTCAGACCGGTGACTTCGATGCCACGCTCAAGCAGCCGCCGGGCCTCAAGGACTTCGCCGGGCTCAAGAAGCTGATCTCGGCAAGCGCCGGCGGGGGAGCATCCTCGACGGTCGAGGTGACCACCACGATCGACCTCGACTCGCCGCAGAAGCAGGCGCTGTACAACGAGTGGAACAAGGGTGTCGGCGTCACACGGGCGGCGTCCTCGGCCTGGGATGCCCTGTGGGGCGGCGATCCGGGAGTCGGCGCCAACGGGGTGGCCGGCCAGTTCGGCGACCTGCTTCGCCAGCAGGGCAAGACCTCGGTGGTCACCTACGTCGGCGACACCGTCAACTTCGGCGGCGGCGTCGAGGGCAAGGTAGGGGTGGAGGCCGGCCTCGACGTCAGCGTCGGTCACCAGTCCCAGAAGGCCACCAACGCGCACTACCTGGGCGCGCCCGACGCCACCGGGAACCGCGAGCTGGTCAACCTCCCGGGGTGCATCCCGAAGTAGCCCCTGTCGCCAACCCTGGCCGGGTCAGTAGCCAGGGAAGACCCTGCGCAGGTCCTCGAGCGTGATGGCAGTCGAGCTCAGGCTGACCGCCTCAGGGGTGCGATCGGCGGTGAGCCTCCCGCTGGCGAGGCGCAGCCAGGCCTCGGCCGGCAGGGTGAGGGTGCCGTCTGCTGACGGGGAGGCCTCGCCGATGCTGACGGTGTCACCGATGGTGAGCCCGAACCGCCGTTCCGGGTCGGTCGTCACCACCAGCAGGCTCACCTCGCCGTCGATGGCGTCGCCGTGGCCCACCCACTGCAGCAGGTAGGCCAGCCGGTCGAACAGCAGCGGCGTCGCCTCCTCCGCGACGGTCGCCCCGGGGTCGAAGACCGAGCGGATGTCCCACGAGTGCAGCGCGAACTCGTGCAGCCGGAAGCCGGCAGCGGTCGCGACGTCGACCGGTTCGGGCAGGAAACCCAGGTCGATGCGCAGGTTCTCGCGGGTGTCCACGTCCAGCGCCTGGTAGGCCTCGACCAGGGTCTCGTCGGCGTTGAGGAACCCGGTGAGCCGCTCGATCGGGCCCATCGCGTTCCAGCGGTCCCAGACCTCGATGTTGGGCACTTCGGGAGTGGACGGGTCCAGGGCCCGACTCAGGGAGCCCAGAGCGATCTCTGCCCCGCTGCCCAGGTGGCTCAGCACCTGCGAGACGTCCCAGTCGGCGCAGGCCGACCGGCCGGTGAGATCGTCGGGACCGAGATCGGCGACCAGCACGACCAGCTCGTCATGCCCGGTACGCAGGGCGTCGATCGCGGCGTCGGCGGACGAACGCATGGTGTCTCCCGGTAGTGCGTCGAGTGGCAGTGCATCGAGGCGGAGTGCCACCGTACGACGGCTAGTCCGGGCCTCGTTCAGGAGGCCTCAGCCGCATGCTCGCCGCGCCCGGCCAGGATCTCCTCGCGATCGGTCTCGGACATCCCGCCCCACACCCCGTACGGCTCCTTGACCCGCAGCGCATGTGCGGCGCAGGCGGCCTTGACCGGGCAGGTCTCACAGACGGCCTTGGCCCTGATCTCCCGGAGCGCCCGTCGCTGCCCCCGCTCACCCTCAGGGTGGAAGAACGACTCCGTGCCCAGCCCCGCGCAGGCGGCGTACTGCTGCCACTCCCAGTGCTCGGCCACCGGACCGGGGAGCCTTGTCAGGTCACTCATTGCTGTTCACCCTTCGGGAGAGGCCCGGACACGGGCCTGCCCACACTGTAACCGCTTCAGGGGTTGTTCAACCCTGTCCGCCTGGACGTTGTTTTGTCTCTGGTGGTTCGTCGCCCGGGCCGCTCCGGTTGTGGCCCCCGCCCGGCGACCGGATCATGGCAGGGGTGAGCCCCGACGAGCCGCCGCCGACGCCGGAGCCGTCGCCCGAGGACGACCAGCCGGGGCCCGGCTACACCGTGGCCGCCATCGCGCGCAGGCTGGGGATGGCGCCTGCCACGCTGCGCACCTGGGACCGGCGGTACGGCCTGGGACCTTCCGGCCACGCCTTCGGCCGGCACCGGCGCTACACCGACGAGGACCTCGAGCGGCTGCAGGCCATGCGCCGGCTTACCCACGAGGGGGTCAGCTATGCGGAGGCGGCGCGATTGGCAGCCGGGTCGGCCCAGGGCCTCGGATCGATCGCGCCGGAGCAGGTTCAAGCCCAGGCCGGTGGCGGCCGGATCCTGGCGATGCCGGGCAGCAGCCCGGACGTCCGCGGGCTGGCCCGTGCGGCGATGTCCCTGGATGCTGCGGCGGTCACGACCACGATCCGCAGGTCTCTGCGCGAGGTGGGCGTCTGCGGCACCTGGCACGGGCTGGTCGGGCCGGTGCTGCACGGGGCGGGCGAGCGGTGGGAGGCGACCGGCCGGGGGGTGGAGGTGGAGCACCTGCTCGCAGAGTGCGCACTCGCGGCGTTGCGCAGCAACAGCCCGCCGGAGCCACAGGGGCCGCCGCGGGTGCTGCTCGCATGTGCTCCTGACGACTACCACTCGCTGCCGTTGCACGTGCTGGCCGCAGCCCTTGCCGAGCAGCGCATCGCCAGCCGCAATCTCGGCGGCTCGGTGCCCCGTGATGCACTCGCCGACGCCGTACGCCGTACGGGTCCCTCGGTGCTGTTCCTCTGGTCGTCGCTGCGGACGACCGGGGACCCGGCGCAGCTGGCCGACGTGCCGGTGACGGCTCCGGCCGTGTCGATCCTGGTCGGAGGCGCCGGCTGGTGGCTGGAGGACCTGCCGCCCCGGGCCGCCTACAGCACGGACGTGCCGCACGCGGTCGAGCTGGTCGAGCAGCGCCTCGGCCGCTGACCGCTCCGCGGGCCGCCGGTGATCGGCCGCGGCCCGGTGCCGCTGGTGGCGTACGGCCGATTGCCGGTCCAGATCTTGGTCGAGCGGATAACCTTCGCCGTACCGGTTCGGCTGCCGATAGGTGCGAACCGCAGGAACAGAAGCGACCGGAGGCCGCGTGAACGCAGATGCCCAGGGCTCGGCCGACCTGGCCGGGCTGCTCGCGACCGGCGAGCGGGCCGCCTTCCACGGCCGGCCCGCCGACGCGATCAGCGCGCTCGAGCAGGCCGTCGTCCTCGCCCAGAAGCAGGGCCGCCGGGCCGAGGTGACCGCAGCTGCCTGGCTGCTGGGCGTCGCGCTCGGAGCCGGCGGGCGCTACGGCGGCGCGCTCATGGTGCTCTCCCCGCTCATCGACGGCGGCGAGTCGCCCGGCATGCCGGCCGACCAGCGGTTGTTCTCGGCCCTCGCCGCGGCGACCGTTGCGTCCGTGCACCGCCAGCTCGGCCGGCACACGGCCGCCCGGGAGACCGACCTGCGCGGGCTGGCGCTGACCGACGGCACCGGCGAGGCGGCGTTCGACTGCCGGCTGGGCCTGGCAGCGGACGCCGTCGGCCTGGGCGACGCTGCGGCCGCGGCCAACGAGCTCGCCGAGGCCGCCAAGCTGGTGCCTGGTCGCGACGACTGGTGGCGGCAGCGGGTCCGCCTCGACTGGGTACGCGCCGAGGTGGCGATGCTCGAGGGCAACGCGGCGCAGGCGGTCGAGTCGGCAGAGGCTGCCGTCGCGGGGGCGGAGGAGGCGCGTGCTCCGCGGCACGTGGCCAAGGGACTGCTGTTCCTCGGAGTGGCGCAGCTGCACACCGGGTCCGACGACGCGACCGGCACGTTGCGCCGGGCGGCGACGCTGGCCGAAGGGCTCGCCACGCTGCCGCTGGTCTGGCCGGCCCGTGCCCTGCTCGGTGCCCTGCTCGCCGAGAGCGACCCCGACGAGAGCGACCGCAGCCTCGCCGCAGCCCGCAACGCCGTGCTCGCGATCGCCGGTGACCTGCCGCCGAACGTCCGCGAGGAGTGGCTGAACCGTCCCGATATCGCCGAGCTGCTGGGCGCCTGAGCAGGCTGCCCAGATTCGTTCCGACTTTTCAGCCGGAATGCTCACCCTGAGACCTCCACGTGCCGATGCCTGGTGAAGCTGCCAGGTCAGGGCAGGCACGGAGCGATCATGGAGGTGGGCGATGGGCAGCGGTCCCGACGGCTTCGCCGTGCTCGCCGCCGCGCTTCGAGCGCTCGCGACGGAGGACGACCGCAGGCTGGACACCGCACTGCAGCTCCTCGCGGACAGCCTGTCCGTCCACGCGACGCTGACCCTGCGCGAGGCCGGCCGGCGCCGCTCCGGAGCGGTCATCGCCACGTCCGGGCTGACCCTGATCCCCGTACAGTCCAGGCCGGCCACCGCGTTGCTGGACATCCCGTTGCGTCAGGGCGGCCGGCTGGCCGCCGCGCTGTGCGTCGTGGCCGACGCCCCGTTGGACTCCGCCGACCTGGCTCTGCTGGGCGCCGCCGCTGACGCGCTCACCCTGGCCATCGCCACCGTCCTGCCGGCGTTGGACGCCGGCCGGCAGGTGCTCGAGATCGACGAGGAGCGCTCCGACGTCGCGACAGCCCTCGGCAACGGCCCGCTACCGGCGCTGGTCGCCGCCCTCTACGTCTGCGAGACCGCGCCCGAGCAGTCGCCCGCGACCGAGCACGTCCGTACGGCGCTCGACGAGCTGCGCCGGGTCGAGAGCTCGCTCGTCGGCAGCAGCCTCGCCGGCGACCTTGCTGTCTCCGTACGGGCTGCGGTCGCCGCCAGCCGGCGTACCGGAGCCGATGTGCGGCTCGACCTGCCTGCGCGGCTGCTGCCCTGCTCGCCGGTGCACGCGGTCGCCGCCTACCACTGCGTGCTCGCGGCACTCGCCGGAGTCCGTACGCCGGCGCAGGTCACCGTCTCCGTACCGCAGGACCTGTCCGACCCGGCCGGTGAGCTGACCGTGTCGGTCACCGGTGCCCACGAACCGCACGACACCGGCACGCTGGCGCGCTGGGCGCGACGTGCCGCCGCACTCGACGGTCGCCTCGACCGCCATCTGGATGGAGTCACGTTGGTGTTGCCCTGGAGCTCCCTCGCCCCGACCCGAGCAGGGTCCCGCTCCGCCGCGCAGGTCCGCACTCTCGAGGTAGCCCGATGACCACGGTCCTGATCTGTGACGACTTCCGGCCGATCCGCGAGGGGCTGCGCCGCAACGTCGCCACGGTCCCCGGCGTCGACCGGGTCGAGACGGTCGACACAGCCGAGGAGCTGCTCACGCGCTACCCGGTCGAGAAGCCGGGCCTGGTGCTGCTGTCCATGCAGCTGTCCGGTCTCGGCGCGTCCGAGGCCACCCGCCGGCTGGTGCGCGAGCACCCCGAGGCCAACGTGATCGTGATGGCGCAGGGCGACGACCGCGACTCCGTGGTCCAGGCGATCGCCGGCGGCGCCAGAGGCTTCCTGCAGCGCGACGTCTCCCGTGAGGAGCTGTGCGCTGCGGTGGCCCACGCCCTGGCCGGAGCCGACCTGCTCCTGGCCGGGATTCCCGCGCCGCGTACCGTACGGGAACTGGCGCCGGAAGGTGCCCCGGACCTGACCGAACGCGAGCTGCAGGTTCTCCGGGGCATGAGCGAGGGCAAGAGCAACGGCGAGATCGGACGGGAGCTCTACCTGTCCGAGGACACGGTCAAGACGCACGCCCGCAGGTTGTTCCGCAAGCTCGGGGTCAACGACCGCGCGCAGGCAGTCGCACTCGGCTTCCGCCGCGGACTGGTCCACTAGCCGGCACCGCTCGGGCCGGATGCCCCGTACCCTCGGAACGGCAGAACTGACAGGTTGCCGCAACGAGCAGGGACGGAGGTGCCGGTGGATCAGCCCCGTGACGTATCGCTCCAGGACCTCTCCCGGCCGGCTGCCGACCTGCGCGTGATTCCCGCTGTAACGCCTGATCCGAGGGCTGCGATGTCTGCAGCAGAGGATCAAGGCCGGGCTTTGTTGAGCCGTGCCGTCGCCGGTGACCGAGAGGCTGCCGGGGAGCTCCTCTCACAGGTGCGCCCCTCGCTGGTCCGGTACTGCCGGGCCCGTCTGGGAAGGGCACATGGGTCGTACGAGGCGGCAGATGACGTCGCCCAGGAGGTTTTGCTCGCCGTGCTCACCGCGCTGCCCCGCTACCGGGACGAGGGGCGGCCCTTTGCCGCTTTCGTCTACGGAGTGGCTGCGCACAAGGTCGCCGACCACCACCGTGCGGCCGTGCGGCGGCCGGTGCCCGTGGCCGACCTGCCCGAGGCCGTCGACGGCGCGCTCGGCCCCGAGGACCTGGCCATCCGCGCCGCCGACGCCGAGACCGCCCGCGCCCTCGTCGACCTGCTCCCGGAGCCGCAGCGCGAGCTGATCATGCTGCGGGTGGCGGCCGGCCTGTCCGCCGAGGAGACCGGCGCGGTGCTGGGCATGACCGCCGGCGCCGTACGGGTCGCTCAGCACCGCGCGCTCACCAAGCTCCGCGCCCTGGCGGCGGGGGGGCGGCTGTGACCGACCTGCACGACGCCGACGCCGCCGAGCCCGGGATGTGGGCATCGGACGCGCTGCTGGACACCATCGCTGCCGGCGCCCCCGTCGGGGACGACCGCATGTCAGCCCTGCTCTCCGCCCTGGTCTCCGACGTCTCCGCCGACCCGCTCCGGGCGCTCCCCCAGCTGACGGAGCCGGCCCGCCGGCGCCGCCGGCACCGTCTGGCACCTCGTACGGGCGTCGCCGGGGTCGCGGTGGTCGCCCTGCTCTCCACGGGAGGCGTGGCTGCCGCCAGCGTCAACGCCGGACCGACCTCGGCGCTGTTCCCGCTGCACCGCGTGCTCACCGGGCAGCCACAGCTGGACGGCTCGCAGCGCCAGGCGCTCGAGATCAAGGACCGGCTCAACTCGGCCGCCAGGGCGCTGGCCTCCGGCAAGGTTGCCCGTGCGGAGAAGGACGTGGCCAACGCCGAGAGCCGGCTGCCCAAGGTGGCGGCCCGCGACGGTCACAAGGCGCTGACCGCCGAGTGGACGGCCATGAGCCGGCAGGTCAAGGCCAAGGTGAGCGCCACGGCGGTCGTCAAGCCGGCGGCAACGGTGAGCCCCACGCCGACCCACTCCGCCACTCCCGTGCATCCGACGTCGGTGCTGCCCACCACGACGGCCGCGACCACCTCGTCGTCGGTCCCGGGGACCTCGGCCCCCGGAACGCCGACCTCGGTGGCGCCTGCTGCCGGCGCCGGCCCGACCTCCCTGCTCACCACGCCGGACCCGACGGTCAGCGGCTCGGCGACGCCCACCCCGAGCTCCGTGCCTTCGACGACGCCCTCGCCGAGTGGTCCCGCGACGAGCGGCTCGCCGACCGTGACCGTGAGCGCCACCCCGTCGGCCAAGCACCACAAGCCCGGTGGCGGCGGCAAGGGCAGCGGTGGCACCGTGGCGCCGGGATCACCGCCGGCGCCGAGCATGCTGCCGCCGTCACCGTCCGGACCGCCGGTCACCGTGCCGCCGGCGCCCGAGGTGTCGGTCACCGTGCCGCCGGCCTCCGGAGTGCCGATCGTGGCGCCGTCGCCGAGCGTCGCGGTGACCCCGGTGCCATCAGCAAGCTGAGCAGCCCAGCTCACACCGGGGCTCGAACACGGTCAGGACGGGTCGGAGCCGACGTCGTCCACCTCGCCGCCGGCGTCGAGCACGCCGTCGGCGAACCCGCGGGCGTAGTCCCAGCTCACGTACTCGCTGGGGTCCGGGCTGAAGGCCGGCTCGTGGACCCGGGTCTGGCCCATGTCCAGCAGGTGCCGCAGGTTGCCGCGCAGCAGGGCCCAGGAGAAGTAGTGCGGCTCGTCACAGTCGTCGCAGTCGACGACCAGGCCACGGACGCCGCGCGTCTCGAGCAGGGCCTGGAACACCTCGAGGTCCTCGAGGTCCGCCAGCACGTCCTCGCGCTCGGCGGGCGAGAGCGGCTCGAGCGCGTCCTCCTCGTCACCGAGGGCGGATGCCGGGTCGAGCGGGTCCCCGTGGAAGGGGTCGATCGGCTGGTCTTCGTACATCTGGTCACCGTACGCCCGGCCCCGGCGCGGGGGAGGGATTCCGTCTCAGCCTGCGGAGAACGGCCCGGCCGGCGCCGGCCCTGAGACAAGGACCGGTACGGCGGCCGGCGGGTCGTTAGGCTGGACACAAGGCCGTACCAGTGACGACGGGACGCACATGTACCGCGACGAGACCGCCCTTGACTCCTCCGACAGCGCCGGCGACTCCGCCCCTGTCGCCGAGCTGCCCGCGAAGTTCGCGCCGCTCGGTCTCACGTTCGACGACGTGCTGCTCCAGCCCGCCGCCTCCGACCAGCTGCCCAGCGACGTCGACACGTCCACCCGGCTGACCCGCAACATCACCCTGCAGACCCCGCTGGTCTCCTCGGCCATGGACACCGTGACCGAGGCCCGGATGGCGATCGCCATGGCCCGCCAGGGCGGCGTGGGCGTCCTGCACCGCAACCTCTCGCCGCAGGACCAGGCCGAGCAGGTCGACATCGTCAAGCGCTCCGAGGCCGGCATGGTCACCCAGCCGGTCACCTGCACCGCCGACACGACGATCAGCGACGCCAACGTCCTGATGGGCCGCTACCGGATCTCGGGGCTGCCGGTGGTCGACGGCCAGGGCGTCCTGATCGGCATCGTGACCAACCGCGACATCCGGTTCGAGACCGACTTCAACCGCCGCGTGCGCGAGGTGATGACCCCGATGCCGCTCGTGACCGCGGCAGAGGGCATCAGCCGCGACGACGCGATGGCGCTGCTGATGCGGCACAAGGTCGAGAAGCTGCCGCTGGTGGACGGCGCCGGGCGGCTGCGCGGCCTGATCACGGTCAAGGACTTCACCAAGTCGGTGCAATATCCCCTGGCCACCAAGGACGCCAACGGCCGGCTGGTCGTGGGGGCCGCGGTCGGCGTCGAGGGTGCCTACGAGCGGGCCCAGCTGCTCATCGACGCCGGCGCCGACTTCATCGTGGTGGACACGGCTCACGGTCACCACCGCGGCGTCTTCGACATGGTCGCCAAGCTCAAGGCCGACGCAAGGGTGGAGATCATCGGCGGCAACGTCGCGACCCGGGCCGGCGCCCAGGCGTTGATCGACGCCGGTGCCGACGCGGTCAAGGTCGGTGTCGGGCCGGGCTCGATCTGCACGACCCGGGTGGTCGCCGGTGTCGGCGTCCCGCAGATCTCCGCGATCTACGACTGCTCGCTGGCCGCCCGTCCGGCCGGCGTTCCCCTGATCGGCGACGGCGGCATGCAATATTCCGGCGACGTGGCCAAGGCGATCGCGGCCGGCGCGGACAGCGTCATGCTCGGCTCGCTGCTGGCCGGCTGCGAGGAGAGTCCCGGCGAGCTGATCTTCGTCAACGGCAAGCAGTTCAAGTCCTACCGGGGGATGGGCTCGCTCGGCGCGATCAAGTCCAGGTCCGGCGGCAGCTCGTACGGCAACTCCTACTCCAAGGACCGCTACTTCCAGCAGGACGTGCTCAGCGAGGACAAGTTCGTCCCCGAGGGGGTCGAGGGCCAGGTCCCGTTCCGCGGCCCGCTCGCAGCCGTTGCCCACCAGCTGGTCGGCGGTCTGCGCCAGGCGATGTTCTACTGCGGCGCCCGTACGATCGGCGACCTGCAGCAGGCCACGTTCGTACGGATCACCGCAGCGGGGCTCAAGGAGAGCCACCCGCACGACATCCAGATGACGACCGAGGCTCCGAACTACCACGGCAACTGACGCCGGGAACAGGACGACCATCAGTGGCCGACGTCGAGATCGGACGAGGCAAGAC
>JAWWOM010000342.1:0-3439 GCA_033851655.1 Frankiales bacterium | reverse complement strand
TGACCGAGAACGAGCTCCGCCTGCCGTCACCACGCCTGGCGTGGATGACGTTTGCGCTGACGATTGCGGCGACCGTCGCCTACCTGTTCGTGGACGATGGCACGCGAAGCCTGATCCTGGTCGCGGTCGCCCTGCTCGGGATCGTCGGTGCGTCCGCCGGCGCCACCTGGATCAAGCCGCGGGTCCGCTGGCCCTGGTACGCGATCTCGGGTGCCGGGGTCTTCTTCCTGGCCGGCGCGGTCCTGCGCAGCACGCTGACCAACGCCGACGGGCAGCTGACGTCGCTGGTCCCGGACAGCTTCACCCTGCCGGGCTACCTCGTCTTCGGCTTCGCCCTGGTCGGCCTGCTGCGCAGCCGCCGGGCGAACGAGGACACGGCGACCCTGACCGACGCGGTCGTCGTCGGGGCTGCTGCCTCCCTGGTGGCGCTGGCCTTCCTGGTCGAGCCGACCCTCGCCCAGCACTCCGGCAGCGCCCTGCTGCACGTCGTCTCCGCTGTCTATCCGCCGATCGACGTGCTGCTCCTGCTGATCCTGCTGCAGCTGGCCTTCACCGACGTCTCCGGCGCCCCGGCGTTCTGGTTCCTCACGGTCATGATCGGCGCGATCCTGGTCGGCGACACCGGATACGCCGTCCAGCTGGCCGGCATCGCCAACCCCACAGCCCGGCTGCTGGACACACCGTACGTCCTCGCGTACGGGGCCCTGGCGACCGCTGCGCTGCACCCGTCGATGTGGCTGCTGACCAATGCCCAGCCCGTCGCCGTGCGCCCGATGTCCCGCTGGCGGCTGCTGACCGTCGCCCTGGCGGTGATCTCGCCCGCCGTCGTGATGTTGTCCCGCCCACCGACGCACGTCCGCGACCAGGTGATCTACGCCGTGGCGATCACCGTCCTGATGTCGGCGGTGTTCAGCCGGTCGGTCCGCGCCGTCAACGAGCACGCGGCCGCCGAGGCAGGCCTGTCGCTGCTGGCCACCCGCGACGCGCTCACCGGCCTGGCCAACCGCACCCGGGTGAGCCAGTTCCTTGCCGACGAGCTGCCCCGTGCCGCAGTGGCCGACCGCCGGGTCGGGCTGATCCTGCTGGACCTCGACCGGTTCCAGGTCGTCAACGACAACTGGGGCCACGCTGTCGGCGACGAGCTGCTGGTCGCCGTCGCCGAGCGCCTGCTGCGGATGATGCCGGACATGCTGGTAGCGCGTACCGGCGGGGACGAATTCATCGTGGTGGGCCGGCTGCCCCTGGACGACCCGCAGGCAGAACGGCTGACCGGCCGGGTGATGTCGGTGTTCGAGCAGGTCTTCGAGGTCTCAGCCGGCCAGCTGGTAGTCACGACCTCCGCCGGGCTGACCACGCTGCGGCCCGATCGCGACAGCTCCAACCAGACCCTGCTGCGCGATGCGGACACCGCGATGTACCGGGCCAAGGCGGTCGGCGGCGACCGCTGCGTGCTGTTCGTCGAGGAGATGCACGCGGAGATCGCCGAGCACGTGGCGATCGAGCAGCGGCTGCGCCGGGCGGTCGCTGCCGACGGCTTCGAGCTGCACTACCAGCCCATCGTCAACCTGGTCGACGGCAGCGTACGTGGCTACGAGGCGCTGCTGCGGATGCGGCCGGACGGTTTCCCATCGCTGCGCCCGGACGAGTTCATCCCGGTCGCGGAGAGCACCGGCCTGATCCTGCCCATCGGTGCCTTCGTGCTGGACGAGGCCTGCCGGCAGATCGCCACGTGGCGGGGGCGTGCCCTGGACATGGGCTCCGTGTTCGTCGCCGTCAACGTCTCGTCACGTCAGCTGCACGAGCACGGCTTCGTCGCCGAGGTCCTCGGGGCACTCGAGCGGCACGGCGTACCGGAGCGCTGCCTGCACATCGAGATCACCGAGAGCCTGCTGATGGACGACATCGAGATGGCCATCGAGATGCTCAACGTGCTGCGCGACCGGGGCATCAACATCAGCGTCGACGACTTCGGCACCGGCCACTCGTCGCTCGGCTACCTCAAGCGGCTCCCGGTCGGCACGGTCAAGGTGGACCGGTCGTTCGTGTCCGGTCTCGGTGACCTGGACAGTGCCGACGGCCGGGACGACGAGGCCATCGTGCGAGCCGTGATGGGGATGGCGAAGGCCCTCAACCTGTCCGTCGTCGCCGAGGGCGTCGAGACCGTCGCGCAGCGGGACGTCCTGCGCGCCATGGGCTGTACGTACGCGCAGGGCTGGCTGTACGGGCGCCCGATGCTGCCCCAGGACGCGGCAGCCGCGTGGAGCAGCACGAACCGGGCCCGGGCGATCGCCAGCTGAGACCGGTCAGTCGACCGGCGGGAACTCGATCGCGTAGTAGGTCTGGACGTCCAGCGTCGTCAGGACGGCCGGACGAGTTCGCGCGGCCACGAGCCGGCAGAGCCGGGCGAAGGCGAACGTCTCGTCGTTGTAGCCGCAGACGTCGAACGCCACAACGCCACCCTCGGCCTCGAGGTCGGCGGTGAGACGGCCGACCAGCAGCATGATGAGGCCGCGTGCCTGGGCCTCAGGACGGACGACCAGGAACCCCAGGTAGAGCAGCCGCCCCATCGCGTGGTGCTCCGGGTAGCGGTGCTCGTAGAACGCGGTGCTGATGTTCTCCGTCTTCAGCTCCGGCGTCAGCGTGAGGACCGCGACGATGGCCCCGGCGCCGTCCCTGCCGACGTACTTGCGGATCGCGGGGTCGGCGACCGCGCTGCGCAGCTCCGCCTCGGACATCGTCTGCTTCATGGCGGCGACGCCGGCCAGCGGCTCGAGCGACTCGCGGTACGTGGCCCAGGCCGCATCGGCGTCCTGCCCGGTCAGGACGCTCTCGACGGACACCGTGAGCCGGTCCGCGGCCGGGGTCGGGGCGTGCACAACCCGTAGATCGGACTGACTGACGATCAGGTCATGGATGGTCGTTGTGCTCGCGGTGGTCACTGAAATCTCCCTCGTCATCACCGTCGGCGTTCAGCCGCATACGCGGAAGTTAACCCGATGAGACCAGTGCATGTAGGCCGAATGGCATAAGCCGCACTGCGCCGAATGGGTGAACGTTCGGCGAATCGCCGGTTGATCGACAGAATCGCAGGGTGCCGACCGACCTGCGCCTCGTCCTCGCGTCCGCCTCCTCCGGACGGCTGGCGGTGCTGCGCCGGGCCGGGTTCGACCCCGACGTGATCGTCAGCGGTGTGGACGAGGACGACGTGTCCGAGGCGCCGGCGGCCCTCAGCCTGGTCCTGGCCTGTCGCAAGGCGGTGGCCGTCGCAGCCGTGCTCACCGGGCCGCCGGCGCTGGTCCTCGGCTGCGACTCGGTGCTCGAGCTGGATGGTCGTGCGCTGGGCAAGCCGGCCACGCCGGCCGAGGCCGCCGATCGGTGGCGCTCGATGGCCGGGCGGTCCGGGCTGCTGCACACCGGGCACTGCCTCATCGACACCCGG
>JAWWOM010000109.1:0-12743 GCA_033851655.1 Frankiales bacterium | reverse complement strand
GGCCCATTGTCAGTGGAGTAGGCCCGCACCCCCTCGAAAACGCCCCAGCCGTAGTGCAGCGAGGGGTTGAGGATGTGGATGGTCGCGTCGTCCCAGTCGACGAACTCGCCGTCCATCCAGATCTGCTTCGTGGGGGTGATCGGCATGTCGGCTCCTCGTTGAACGACTGGTAAGAGGCAGTATCCCAGAGTCGGGCGGCTGCGGAACTGCGTTTTACCCCGCAACCCGGGCAGCGAGCGCGTCGCCGATCTCGCTGGTCGAGCGTACGACGCCGCTGCGACCAACACGCTCGGCCAGATCCGCTTCCACGGCCGCCTCGACCTGACGGGCGGCCTTCTCGTGGCCGAGGTGCTCGAGCAGCATGGCGACGGAGAGCACGGTCGCGGTCGGGTCGGCCTTGCCCTGGCCGGCGATGTCCGGGGCGCTGCCGTGCACCGGCTCGAACATGCTCGGCGCCGTACGGTCCGGGTTGACGTTGCCGCTGGCGGCGAGCCCGATGCCACCGGTCACCGCAGCGGCCAGGTCGGTGAGGATGTCGCCGAACAGGTTGTCGGTGACGATCACGTCGAACCGGCCGGGGTTGGTCACCATGAAGATCGTCGCGGCGTCCACGTGCAGGTAGTCGACGGACACGTCCGGGAACTCCCGCCCCACCGCCGCGACGGTACGGGACCAGAGGTGCCCGGCGTGCACGAGCACGTTGTTCTTGTGCACCAGCGTCAGCTGGCGCCGCGGCCGGGCCTGGGCCCGGTTGAAGGCGTCGCGCACGACCCGCTCGACGCCGAAGGCCGTGTTGACGCTGACCTCCGTCGCGATCTCGTGCGGTGTGCCGACCCTGAGGGCTCCGCCGTTGCCGACGTACGGGCCCTCGGTGCCCTCGCGGACCACGACGAAGTCGATCGCCGGATCGCCGGCAAGCGGTGAGGTGACCCCGGGAAAGAGCCGGCTGGGCCGCAGGTTGACGTAGTGGTCGAGCTCGAACCGCAACCGCAGCAGCAGGCCGCGCTCGAGCACGCCGGACGGGACCCCGGGGTCGCCGACCGCGCCGAGCAGCAGGACGTCCTGGCCGCGGAGCTCCTCGAGCACGCTGTCCGGCAGGGTCTCCCCCGTCGCGTGCCAGCGCCGCGCCCCGAGGTCGTACGGCGTCGTCTCGATGCTCAGTCCGTGCTGGCCGGCGACCACGTCGAGGACCTTGAGCCCCTCGGCGACAACCTCCGGACCGATGCCGTCACCGGCGATGACGCCCAGCTTGATCTGCTCGCTCATGGGGTCGACGCTACGCGCCCGTCTCGGCTCGCGGACGTCGCATCTCGGATGACGGGAAGGCCCGGCCGACGCCGTCTCAGCCCGCGAGGCCGTACGGCACCCGATGTTCTCGCCACCTGGCGCCGACCCGCGCGTGTCGCTCGGCGAAGGGCGCGACACGCCGCAGGACACGCCAATGATCTCGCCAGGTGGCGGGGTGGGCGCGGGGGGTCAGGAGACGGTGACCCGTACCGTGGACTTGCTGGTGAGCCAGTCCAGCGCGTTGCCGCTGAACCGGGCGCCGATCACGTGCACGCCTTGGGTCAGCCGGGTGGCGAGCCGGACGACGCCGAGGTGGTCGACCGCCCGCTTGAGGACGGCCTTGCCGTTGTCGTAGAAGGTCACCGTCCCCTGCGGGGCGCCGATGCCGGTCCGCGCCGAGGTGACCTTGGCCGTCACGGTGACCCAGCCGCCGGCCACGAGCGGGGTGACCTTGGCCGTGACCGAGCTCTTGACCGACGTGGCCACCTTGCCGATCGGCACGACCTGGACCCGGTTGCCGGTCACGTTGTCCGAGTGCACCAGCAGCAGCCCCTTGCCGTGCTGAGCCGCATAACTGGGCTCGCGGTGCACGGTCAGGGACGGCACGTGCCAGGCCTTGCCGAGGTCGGCGAAGAACTGCTCGCCGCCGAACGCCGCACCCGTCGGGCCGACCGGCGCCGGCCCGTGGACGACGGTCAGCCCCGGCTTGAGCACGTTGAACGACGCCTTCTTGGTGACGTCGGTCAGCCCGCTCTCGATCGTGCCGGCCGCCACCCAGTAGGTGATGTTGCCGCTCCTGGCCTTCGTCGACATCTTGGTCAGCGCCGAGGTGGCCAGCGGCAGGACCATCACGTCGCTGTTGAACAGGTTGCTGTCGACGCTGCCGTCGGCGTTGTCCAGCGCGAACACCGACTCGCCGAGGACTTCGTCGGTCTTGACGCTGACCAGCTCGCTGACGAACACGTCGGTGCTGGTGACCCTGCTGTTGAACAGGACTGCGTCGGCCTTGCCGTCACCGCTGGTGTCGATGAAGACGTCGTACTCCACGTACGAGGTCGGTGAGCGCCAGGGCCCGAACGCCGAGATGGCGAAGTAGGTCATGCCCAGGGCGGGGTTGCTGTGCAGCGGCGCGTCGGAGGTGACGCCGACGTACTTCAGGTCGCCGGCGCGATCGCTCGCCATGCCCACGCACTTGCTCGGGTTGGTGAGCTTGGCGGTGCACACCGGCTTGCGCGGGCTGGTCAGCTGGAGCTCGTAGCCGCTGACGAGGGACTGGTAGCGGCCGGCGTCCTGCCGCACCCCACCGCCGGTGAGCGGCAGCTTGGCGGTCGCGCTGCGGCCGAACAGCAACGGCCCCTTGGCCCGCATCGTCGATGCCGGCCGCGGCGCCGCGATGACGCTGAGCCGCAGCGGCGGACGGCCGCCGCCGACCGGCGTCATCGTCAGCCAACCGCTCGCCTCGGTGACGAAGCTCGCGGTCACGCCGTTGGCGTCGACGTCGTGCGCGGAGTCGACGGTACGGGTCAGCGCCGCGACGCTGACCGTCATCGTGACCGGGATCGTGACGCTGCCGCCTGCGGGTACCCGTACGCCGGCCGGGTAGCCGAACGTGACGCCGCCGGGATGGGTGCCGGCGTTGGCCCAGTCGAAGCCCAGCGTCAGGTCGGCCTCGGTGGCGCTGCCGTTGGTCACCGTGACCCGCTGGGTCACGGTCGTGTTCTTGGCATAGGAGCTGGCGCCGAACGAGACGGCGACCGACCCGGGGTCACCGGCGGAGTAGGCCAGCAGCTGGGTCGCCACGGCGGCCCCGGCGTCGAGCCGGCCGCTGCCGACCCGGTCCGGCGCCTCCCGCGAGGTGTGCGCAGCATCGCTCCACACGTCGTGCACGGCTGTGTCGACCAGTGCCGCCTTGATCTGCTCCGGTGTCCACGACGGATGGGCGGCCTTGACCAGGGCAGCGGACCCGGCGACGTGCGGCGAGGCCATCGAGGTACCGGAGTCGCTGAGCCCGTCGGAGCCGCTGCCCACCCCGGCGCTGAAGACGGTGGAGCCGGGGGCGGTCAGGTCCGGCTTGAGGTTGCCGGCGTCGACGCTGCCCCGGGAGGAGAAAGCGGCGACCACGTCCGTCAGGCCCGGCTCGTCGACCTTCTGGCTGCCGTGCAGTGCGTGGGTCAGGGTCACGTGCAGGGTGCTGCTCACGTAGTGCCGCAGGGACGCCGCGTCGGTCCTGCGGATCTCGAACGTCGGGATCGAGTCGACGCCCAGGACGCCGGCTGCGAAGTCGTCCAGGTCGTCCGCCAGGATCACGCCGACGGCACCGGCCTGCGCCGCGTAGGTCGACCGGTCGGCAGAGCTGCATCGGCGGAGCGTGTCGTCGTCGGACCACTCGAGCCAGACGATCTTGCCGGCCACGGCGGCCTTCTGTGCATCGGTGAACGGGTCACAGCCGTCGGCGTTGGTCATCGCCATCGAGGCAGCGGTGTACGAGCCCGCGCTGGCCGCATCGAACCCGGGGGCGAGGCTGACCACGTCGGCGGAGACGGGAGCCTTGTCCGCCCAGGCGTAGGCGCTGTTCTCCTGGCCGGCGACGTTGCCGGCCACCGCCGCCGGGGCGGTCACCTGCAAGGCGTCGTACACCGTCGCGGCGTCCTGCGACGCGGCGACGGAGATGGCCCGGTTGCCGGCCGCGGGCGAGCCGGCGATGTTCTGCAGGTCACCGCCGTTGCCGGCTGCCGCGACGACCGTCGTGCCGAGCAGGCTGAGGGCGTCGGCGGCCATGGCGTCCGGGTCGTCAGGAGCGGAGTAGTCGGTGCCCAGGGACATGTTCACGACGTCGAGGTGGTCGGCGAAGTTGCCGTCGCCGTTGGGGTCGGCCGCCCAGTCCAGGGCCTTGGACACGGCGTTGGTGTCGCCGGAGCAGCCGAACACCCGCAGGGCGTAGAGCTTGGCCCCCGGCGCGACGCCCGGGCCGATGCGCAGCGAACCGAACGATGTCGTCGAGCTCCAGGGACCGGCGTAGGTCGCACCTGTCGACGTGACCCCGAGGCCGGCAGCCGTGCCGGCGACGTGCGTGCCGTGCCCGTCGCAGTCCAGCGGGTTGGGGTCGCCCTGCGGAGTCGCCGTGGTGGCAGAGGCCGAGGATGCCGCCGAGTAGTTGTCGCCGACGAAGTCCCAGCCGCCGGCCACCTTGGCCGAGGGGTAGTCCTGGCTGGGGACGGACAGGGTCGGCGCGTCGTCGACGGCGCGGTCGGCCTTGTAGGCCGCGACGGTGCCGCTGCCGCCGAAGTCGGCGTGGGTGTAGTCGATCCCGGTGTCGATGATGCCGATCGTCACCCCCGTACCGATGTCGGAGCCGGCGCCGGTGCCCGTACCCCAGGACGCCGGGGCGTTGACCAACGGCACCGTGCTGCTGTTGAGCAGGTGCTTGACCGGCATCGGGTGGACCGCCTTGACGCCGGGCAGCGCAGCGAGGGCCCCGAGCCGGCTGGCGTCGGTACGGACGGCGATGCCGGAGTAGACGTTGTGCAGGGTGAACAACGCGGTCCCAGCGGTCGCCGGCCGGGCGAGCAGGCCGCGTACGGAGCCGGCGAGGGCGTCGACGCGCGCACGCTGCGAGCGCACCGCCGCGATGCCGGCCTTGCTGCCGGCCCGGATGCCCTGCTGGGCAAGGGAAACCGTCGGACTCGTGGCGTCCAGCTCGAGCATCACGGTGACCGCGCCGTGGCTCGGCTGACCGGACGCCGGCTTTCCGGTGAGGAGGGACGGGTCGAGCTGCAGGCCGGCGGGCAGGGGCTGCACGAGCGGGAACTGGACCGCAGGTCTGGCGGCGCCGGGATGGCCCGCCACTGCGGAGCCGGCCGGGCTCGCAGCTGAGGTCGAGGCCATCGACAGGCCGGGCAGCGCCGACGTCGCGAGCAGCGCCGCGAACGACACCCGGCCGAACATCCGTACGACGCCGCCACGTCGGCTGAACCCGCTCATCTCACCCCAGCCGAGGGAGTTCGCGCCGTGCGGCAACCACGCAGGGGCGCCGCGTCGCAGGAGCCCCCGAACGGGTCCTACCAGCCAATCCTCGATCCACTGGCACGGTAGCACCGGCCGGCGGCCGGATGGGCGCGTCAGGCGATCCGGTCAGGGCTTGTCCGTGCGCCGGGCCACGGCCGTGCCGCCGAGCACCTTGTTGATGGCGGCGAGGAAGGCTCGGGCGCTGGCCTCGACGACGTCGGTCGAGACGCCGCGGGCGTTGACCCGCTGGCCATTGACCTCGACCTTGACGCTCACGTCGCCGATCGCGTCCGTCCCCTCGCCCAGCGCGTCGACCTGGAAGTTGACCAGCGTCGCAGTGACGCCTGCCGCCTTGGCGACGGCGTTGCAGGCCGCGTCGATCAGGCCGTCCCCGCTGGCATCGGCCTCGCTCACCTGGTCCCCCCGGGCGAGCCGTACGGTCGCCCGGGGCTCGACGTCGGTGCCGCCGGCGAGCGCCAGCCACTGGAACGACCAGGCGTCGGTGGTCGTCTCGTCGGCGCCGTCTGCGGTGCCCAGCGCGATCAGGTCGGCGTCGGTCAGCGAGACCTTGCGGTCGGCCATCTCCTTGAAGCGGGCGAACGCGCGCTCGAGCTGCTCGTCCTTGAGGTGGATGCCGAGTCCCTCGAGCGCGCTGACGAACGCGTGCCGCCCCGAGTGCTTGCCGAGCACGATCTTGTTGCCGGCCAGGCCGATGTCCTCGGGGTTCATGATCTCGTACGTGGTGCGCTCCATCAGGACCCCGTGCTGGTGGATGCCCGACTCGTGGCTGAACGCGTTGCCGCCGATGACCGCCTTGTTGGGCTGGACCGGGTAGCCGGACAGCATCGACACCAGCCGCGAGGTCGAGGCGATCTCGCGGGTGTTGACACCGGTGGTCAGGCCGAGGCTCGGGTGGTGCGTGCGCAGCGCCATCACGACCTCCTCGAGCGCGGCGTTGCCGGCCCGCTCACCGATGCCGTTGATGCAGACCTCGACCTGGCGCACGCCTGCCCGTACGGCGGCCAGGCTGTTGGCGGTGGCGAGTCCCAGGTCGTTGTGGCAGTGCACCGACCAGGTCACCCGTTCCGAGCCGGGGATCTTGGCCCGGAGGCCGTCGAGGATGTCGACGTACTCCTGTGGCAGCACGAAGCCCACGGTGTCCGGCACGTTGATCGTGGTCGCGCCGTTCTCGATCGCAGCGGCGAACACGTCGACCAGGAAGTCCAGCTCGGTACGGGTGGCGTCCTCGGCGGAGAACTCGACGTCGGCGCCGAGGGCAGCGGCATGGGACACGGCCTCGACCGTCGCGGCCAGCACCTGCTCCTTGGTCATCCGCAGCTTCTTGTCGCGATGCACCGGCGAGGTGGAGATGAAGGTGTGGATCCGTGGCCGGTCGGCGGTCTTGATCGCCTCCCAGGCCCGGTCGATGTCGGCCAGCCGGGTCCGGCACAGGGCGGCGATGGACGGACCCTTGACCGTCTCGGCGATGGCCTGGACGCCGGCGAAGTCTCCGTCGCTGGCCGCCGGGAAGCCGGCCTCGATGACGTCCACGCCGAGCTTGGCCAGCTGGACCGCGATCTCGAGCTTCTCCCCCACCGACAGCGCGATGCCGGGCGCCTGCTCGCCGTCGCGCAGCGTGGTGTCCAGGATGATCACCCGGTTGGCGTCGGCTGGCGGGACACTGAGGTCGGGCTGGTCACTCACTGGCGTCTCCTCATCGAGCTGGTGCTTCCAGTCAACACTGTTCCCTGCCGGAACGGCAGATGCCCGCGACAGCCCAGCCATCGGGACGGCTCGCCGGTACCCTCGGTGGCCCATGTCCCAGCCGCCTGACCGCCCGGCCGCCAGCGCGATCGTCGACGCCCTGCGCCGGGCCGGCTGCGTCTTCGCCGAGGACGAGGCCGCCCTGCTGCTGGGAGCCGCCACCTCGGACGCCGACCTCGCGGCCAAGGTCGCCCAGCGCGTGGCCGGCCTGCCGCTGGAGCAGGTCGTCGGCTGGGCGGAGTTCTGCGGCCTGCGGGTGGCCGTCGAACCGGGGGTGTTCGTGCCGCGCTGGCGTAGCCAGCTCCTGGTGGCGCAAGCCGTCGGGGTCACCCGGGCTCGCGCCGTCGTGGTCGACCTGTGCTGTGGGACCGGCGCCTTGGGCGTCGCAGTCGCCGCCGCCGTCCCCGACATCGAGCTCTACGCCTCGGACATCGACCCCGCGGCCGTACGCTGCGCCCGCCGCAACGTCGAGCCCTTCGGCCGGGTCTTCCTCGGTGACCTGTTCGCGGCGTTGCCCTCGGCGCTGCGTGGACGGATCGACGTGCTCCTGGTGAACACCCCGTACGTGCCGACGCAGGAGATCCCGCTGCTGCCACCGGAGGCGCGGCTGTACGAACCGGCCGTTGCCCTCGACGGCGGGGCGGACGGGCTCGACGTCCAGCGTCGGGTCGCGGCGGAGGCGGCGGCCTGGCTGGCGCCGGGCGGCCACCTGCTGGTCGAGGTGAGCGAGCGGCAGGCTTCGATCAGCGCAGGGATCTTCAGCCTGGCCGGCTTGAAGGTGGTCGTGGCCCAGGACGAGCAGCTGGGCGCCACCGTCGTCGTCGCGCGTTCCGGGTGACGAACCGGATGTTTCGGTGGTTAGCGGACGGACTACCAGGGAAGGTCCCGCCATCTGGGGGGCCCTGCGCCTGACCTTCGCGGGTTGACCATCCCTGTGACCGGCCGCTCCCAGCTCAGGCTGCGATGCCGGTTTCCGTCTGCCCGTGTCCAGAGAGGACTCCTCCATGCCCGCTCCCACTCCTCAGCGTCGAGGACGGCACGAACGGCTCCGTAGCCGGAAGCTGCTCGTCCCGCTCGCCGTCCTGGCGGTCGCGACCCCGGTATCGGTCGTCGGCGTGTCCGCCTCGGCGGCCACCGCCGCCGGCAAGATCCCCGCAGCGCAGACCATCGACCAGAAGGTCGAGGCACTGCTCGCCAAGATGACCCTCGCCGAAAAGTTCGGCCAGCTCGAGATGGCCGGCCCGGACGGCGTCAACGGCACGCCTGGGCCGCTGCTGCTCAAGGCCGCGAAGAGCGGCAACATCGGGTCGGTCCTCGACCTGGTCGGCGTCGCGAACATCAACGCCGCGCAGCACGCGGCGATGCAGTCGAGACTGCACATCCCGCTGATCTTCTCCCTCGACGTGATCCACGGCTACCAGACGATCTTCCCGGTGCCACTGGGCGAGGCGAGCAGCTGGGACACCACCGCGATCTCCCGGGACGAGTCGGTCTCCGCGAAGGAGGCGACCGCCGACGGCCAGAAGTGGACGTTCAACCCGATGGTCGACATCGCGCGCGACCCGCGCTGGGGCCGGATCGTCGAGGGCGCCGGCGAGGACCCCTACCTCGGCTCCGCCGTCGCGGCCGCCAAGGTGCACGGCTACCAGGGCACGAACATCGCCGCGCCCACCAAGATGGCCGCGACGGTCAAGCACTTCGCGGCCTACGGTGCGCCCGAAGGTGGGCGTGACTACAACACCGTTGACATGTCGACGCAGCGGCTGTTCAACGACTACCTGCCCCCGTACAAGGCCGCCGTCAGCGCCGGTGCCGCGACCGTGATGAGCTCGTTCAACTCGCTCAACGGCATCCCCGCCACCGCGAATACGGAGCTCCTGCAGACGATCCTGCGCAAGACGTGGGACTTCCAGGGCACCGTGGTCAGCGACTACCAGGCCGTACAGGAGCTGGTGGCGTTCGGCTACGCCAGCAACGAGCGGCAGGCAGCCCAGCTCGCCATCACCGCAGGCGTCACGATCGAGATGGGCGTTCAGGTGCCGAGCATCAACGACACCTACACGAAGTTCGGCCCCGGCCTGGTGACCTCGGGCAAGCTGTCGATCGCGACGGTCAACGCCGACGTCCGGCACGTGCTGCGGCTGAAGTACCTCGCCGGGATGTTCGACCACCCGTTCGCGGACACCTCGCGCTACGCCACCGACGAGCTGACCCCGACGGCCCTCGCCCAGGCCAGGACCACCGCAGACGAGTCGATGGTCCTGCTGCGCAACCAGAACAACGCGCTGCCGGTCTCCACCTCGACCCCGTCGATCGCTGTCGTGGGCCCGCTGGCCGATGACAAGACCGACCAGCTCGGATCCAACGTGCCGATCGGGCAGAACGCCGTCGCAGAAGCACACACCACGACGGTGCTGCAGGGCATCAAGAATGCCGTACCGGCAACAACAGTTACCTACGCGCAGGGCTGTGACGCGCTGTGCACCACGACCACCGGGTTCCTCGCCGCGGTCACTGCGGCCAAGGCCGCTGCACTGACGGTGGTCGTCCTCGGCGAGCCGGCGTCATACTCCGGCGAGGCGTCCTCGCGGAGCAACCTCGACCTGCCGGGCCAGCAGGAGGCGCTGGTCGAGGCGATCGCCGCGGCCGGCAAGCCCTACGTCGTCGTGCTGATGAACGGTCGCCCGCTGACCGTCAACTGGCTCGCCGACAATGCACCCGGCCTGATCGAGGCGTGGCAGCCCGGCACCGAGGGCGGGACCGCGGTGGCCGACGTGCTCTTCGGCAAGGTGAACCCCAGCGGCAAGCTGCCGGTCACGTTCCCGCGCAGCACCGGCCAGATCCCGATCTACTACAACCAGCTCGGCACCGGCCGGCCGTACAACCCGACCAACAAGTACACGACCGGCTACCTCGACCTGCCGAACTCCCCGCTCTACCCGTTCGGGTACGGCTTGTCCTACACCAGCTTCGCGTTCTCGAAGGTGCGGCTGTCCGCGACCAGCGTGAAGGCCACGGGCAAGCTGACGGTCAAGGCCGACATCACCAACACCGGCACGACCACCGGCACCGACGTGGTGCAGCTCTACACCCACAACCGCAGCTCCGGGATCCTGCAGCCGGTCCGCCAGCTGGAGGGCTTCCACCGGGTCGGGGTCGCGCCGGGTCAGACCAAGACGGTGACGTTCACCCTGACCGGCAAGAACCTCGGCTACTACGACAACAACGGCAAGTGGATCAACAACGCCGGCTCGTTCGACCTCTGGGTCGGTGACAGCTCGATGGCCACCCTGCACACGAAGTTCTCGGTGAAGGCCTAGTTCAACGGCAAGAGCGCCCGGGACGCGATGGCGTCCCGGGCGCTCTTGTCGTTGGCCGTGTGCTGGTCAGACCTCGTCGAGGTCGACCGCCCGTGCTGAAGTGGCGCCGATCGCGGCGGCGATCTCGGCCAGGACGTCGGCCGGGATGGCCGAGTCGACCGTCACGGCCATCAGCGCGTCGCCGCCGGCGGTCTGGCGGGCGACCTGGGCGCCGGCGATGTTGACGCCGCGGGAGCCGAGCACGTTGCCGAGCTTGCCGACGATGCCCGGCTCGTCGTGGTAGCGGAAGAAGGCCAGGTGCTCGCTGAGCTGGAGGTCGACGTCGAAGCCGTCGATCTCGGTGAGCTTGGCGATCTGCTTGTGGCCGGACAGGGTGCCCGAGACCGAGAACTGCTCGCCGGTGGCCAGCGTGCCCCGTACGGTCAGCAGGTTGCGGTAGTCCTCGCTCTCCTCGCTCGAGGTGAGCCGGACCTGGAGCCCGCGCTCCTCGGCGAGCAGCGGCGCGTTGACGAAGGTGACCTGCTGCTCGACGACGTCGGTGAACACGCCCTTGAGGGCCGACAGCTGCAGGATCTGCACGTCGTGGACGGCGATCTCGCCGCGGACGAGGACCTCGAGCTCGGCCGGCACACTGCCGGCGAGGGCGGTGAAGACCCGGCCGAGCTGCTCCATGAGACCGAGCGCCGGGCGGACCTCCTCGGCCACCACGCCGCCGGACTGGACGTTGACCGCGTCAGGGACGAACTCGCCCTGCAGCGCCAGCTTGACCGACTTGGCGACCGCGGTGCCGGCCTTGTCCTGGGCCTCGTCGGTCGAGGCCCCCAGGTGCGGGGTGACCACGACAGCGTCGCCGAGCGCGAACAGCGGCGAGTCGGTGCAGGGCTCCGAGGCGTAGACGTCGATGCCGGCGCCGCCCACGCGGCCCTCCTCGATCGCCTTGGCCAGCGCAGCCTCGTCGATCAGGCCACCGCGGGCGGCGTTGATGATGATGACCGTCGGCTTGACCAGCGTCAGCTCGCGCTCGCCGATCAGGCCCTTGGTCTCCGGCGTCTTGGGCAGGTGGATCGAGATGAAGTCGCTCTCGCGGAGCAGGTCGTCGAGGGAGACCAGACGGACGCCGAGCTGGGCCGCGCGGGCAGCCGAGATGTACGGGTCGTAGGCGATGATCGTCGTGTCGAACGACTTGAGCCGCGCCGCGAACAGCTGGCCGATCTTGCCGAAACCGACGACGCCGACGACCTTCTCGTTCACCTCGACGCCGGTGAACTTCGCGCGCTTCCACTCGTTGCTCTTCAGGCTGGCGTTGGCTGCCGGGATGCGGCGGGCGGCGGCGAGCAGCAGTCCGACCGCATGCTCGGCAGCGCTGACGATGTTGGAGGTCGGCGCGTTGACGACCATCACCCCGGCAGCCGTGGCGGCCTTGATGTCGACGTTGTCCAGACCGACACCGGCGCGGGCGATGACCTTGAGCGCAGTGGCGGCGGCGATGGCCTCGGCGTCCATCTTGGTCGCGCTCCGGATGAGGACCGCGTCCACCCCGGCCAGCGCCGGCAACAGGGCCGACCGGTCCGCGCCGTCGACGTGCCGCAGCTCGAAGTCCGACGACAGGATCTCGAGGGCGGAGGGGGCGAGCTCTTCAGCGACCAGGACGACAGGCTTGCTCAACGGACTAGTCCTCACGCAGCAGGGAAACGAAGTGTTTCCCCATCGTAACGGCCGCCCTCCGAAGGGCGAGACAGACGGTCTCGCCGTACGGGCACCCGATCGGCCGGTCCACCCCGTGCCCCGCCTCCCCCAACCGTCGATAGCGCCGCTATCGAGGGAATCCGGTCGCCCAGAGGTCGATAGCCCCGCTATCGACGCCAACCGCCAGCACCTCCCCCAACCGTCGATAGCGCCGCTATCGACGGAATCCGGTCGCCCAGAGGTCGATAGCGCCGCTATCGACGGGTGGCCACGGCTGGCGCGGAATGCCGACGACCCGGGCCTGCGCATCGAGGTGCGCTGGCCCCGGGTCGCCGGGAGGGTCGTGGGTCAGTCCTTGTCGATCCAGGCCATCATCGGGCGCAGCTTGGCGCCGACCACCTCGATCGGGTGGTGCGCGCCCTCCTCGGCCCACTTGGTGTATTTGGGCCGGCCGTTGTCGTCCTCGGCCACCCACTCGCGGGCGAAGGTCCCGTCCTGGATCTCGCCCAGGATCTTCTTCATCTCGGCCTTGGTGTCGGCGTTGACCACGCGCGGGCCGCGGCTGTAGTCGCCGTACTCCGCGGTGTCCGAGATCGACCAGCGCATCTTGGAGATGCCGCCCTCGTACATCAGGTCGACGATCAGCTTGAGCTCGTGCAGGCACTCGAAGTAGGCGACCTC
>JAWWOM010000104.1:0-5384 GCA_033851655.1 Frankiales bacterium | reverse complement strand
GAGGCTGCCCGACAGTGACGGATAGATGGCGAGCGTGTTCGCCAGCTGGTCGACGGTCAGGTTGTGCTGCACCGCAAGGGAAATCGCCAGAATCAACTCGCTCGCGCGGGGGCCGACCACGACGCCGCCGAGCACCGTGCCGGGACCAGGCCGGCTGAACAGCTTGACGAAGCCGTCCTCGATGCCCTGCATCTTGGCCCGGGCGTTGGTGGCCAGCGGCAGGGTCACCGTGTGCGCCTGGACGGCACCGGACTCGACCATCGTCTGGCCGACCCCGACCGTCGCGATCTCGGGTTGCGTGAAGACGTTGGCCGCCACCGTCGACAGCCGCAGCGGCGTCACCGCCTCGCCCAGCGTGTGCCACATCGCGATCCGGCCCTGCATCGCCGCGACGGAGGCGAGCAGCAGCACGCCCGTGCAGTCCCCCGCGGCGTAGACCCCAGGAGCCGTCGTACGGGAGACCCGGTCGACCTGGACGTAGCCACCCTTGTCCATCGTGACGCCGACCGCGTCCAGCCCGAGCCCGACGGTGTTCGGCACCGAGCCCACTGCCACCAGCGCGTGCGAACCCTCGACCGTGCGGCCGTCGGTGAGCGTGACGAGCACGCCGTCGGCGGTTCGGACGACGCCTGCGGCACGCGACCGCTTGAGCACGGTCATCCCCCGCGCGGCGAACACCGACTCGAGCAGCAGCGCGGCGTCGACATCCTCCCCCGGCAGCACCCGGTCGCGGCTTGACACGAGCGTGACACGCGACCCGAGGCCCTGGTACGCGGACGCGAACTCGGCGCCGGTCACACCGGATCCGATGACGATCAGCTCCTCCGGCAGCCTGTCGAGGTCGTAGAGCTGGCGCCAGGAAAGGATCCGCTCACCGTCCGGCTCCGCCCCGGGCAGCACCCGGGGGTGGGCCCCTGTGGCGACGAGCACCGCGTCCGCACCGAGGCCCTCCTCCTTGCCGCCGGCAGTGCGGACCGCGAGCCGGTTCGGTGCGACGAACCGGGCGGTCCCCGCGATCACCTCGATGCCCTCACGGGCCAGCCGTGCGGAGATGTCGTCGGACTGGGCGCGGGCCAGCGACTTGACCCGGGCATTGGCCGCCGGCAGGTCGACCGCCGCGGCGCCGCCGCCGCCGGGGACCCGTACCCCGAGGTCGTACGCGTCGCCGATCGTGGTCATCGACTCGGACGTGGCGATCAGCGTCTTGCTCGGGACGCAGTCGGCGAGGACGCACGCACCACCGATCCCGTCGCTGTCGATCACGACCACCTCGCCGCCGAGCTGGGCCGCGACAAGGGCGGCCTCATAGCCCGCGGGGCCGCCTCCGACGATGGCGATCCGGGTCACGTCACTCCCAACGATCAATGGGTCAGCCCTGCGATAGGCCCTGCACATTCTCCACTAGGCTGACGCCATGGCCGTCTATGCCGCCTACGGCTCGAACCTCAATCCCGAACAGATGCGGCTCCGCTGCCCGCACTCCCCTGTCATCGGCGGCGGCTGGCTGGTGGGCTGGCGGCTGACCTTCGGCGGCGGCGACGACATCGGCTGGGAGGGCGCGCTCGCGACCCTGGTCGAGGACGCCGGGGCCCAGGTGTTCGTGATGACCTACGACCTGACCGACGAGGATGCCGTCGAGCTGGACCGGTGGGAGGGCGTCGACCTCGAGCTCTACTCCAAGATCCGGCTGCGGGTGCAGACCCTCGACGGTGAGCCGCTGGCGTGGACCTACGTCCTCAACGCCTACGAGGGCGGGCTGCCCAGCGCGCGCTACCTCGGGATGATCGCCGAGGCTGCCGAGCGGGCGGGCGCGCCCGACGACTATGTACGGGAACTACGCGGCAGGCCCTGTCGCGGCGTGGACGAGCGCTGATCTGCCGGCTCTTCCGGATAGGCGGCCGGCGGCCAGTCCTCGCCGCGGGCCCAGGCGCTGGTCAGGCTGCTGGCGTTGCGGAACTGGTCGATCTCGCTGGGGCGGAGCTCGTTGGTGACGATCCGCGCGAGGGCGATCACGGCCAGGATGGCCAGGACGATGAGGATGACGGCCAGCACGAGGGGCGGTTCCCTTCTCAGCATGAAACCGGGCAATCGGGACACCCCCACCCTCGCACGACCGGTCCCGGGACGGCGAATCGCCCCACAGGTTGGCCAGCCGCTAGGGTCCGGAGCATGAGCACAGACCCGCAGACCCTGGCCGGGCAGGCCGCCCGACGACTGGCCGAGCTGACCGGCGTCGCATCGCACGACGTCGCGGTCGTCCTCGGCTCCGGCTGGGCGGGCGCGGCCGACCGGATCACGGCGGCTGGCACGGTGCTGGCCGAGGTCGAGCTGCCGGACCTGCCGGGCTTCTCCGCGCCGGTCGTCCAGGGCCACGTCGGCCGGGTGCTGTCGGTGGGGATAGGCACCGGCAAGGCACTGGTCTTCCTCGGCCGCACCCACCTGTACGAGGGCCGCGGCGTCGAGCCGGTCGTGCACGGAGTCCGTACCGCAGCGGCCGCCGGCGTCCGTACGGTCCTGCTCACCAACGCCGCCGGCGGCCTGCGCAACGGCTTCTCCGTCGGCCAGCCGGTGCTGATCGCCGACCACCTCAACCTCACGGCGCGCTCGCCGCTGGTCGGGGCGACGTTCGTCGACCTGACCGACCTCTACAGCGCACGACTGCGCGACCTGGCCCGTACGGTGGACCCGTCGCTGGCCGAAGGCGTCTACGCCGCCCTCACCGGGCCGCACTTCGAGACCCCTGCCGAGATTCACTACCTCCGCACGATCGGCGCCGACCTGGTCGGGATGTCCACGGCGCTCGAGGCGATCGCCGCCCGCGCAGCGGGCGTCGAGGTGCTCGGTCTGTCGCTGGTCACCAACCTCGCCGCGGGCACCACGGGTCAGCCGCTGGACCATCTCGAGGTGCTCGAGGCGGGTCAGGCTTCGGCCGGCCGGGTCGGCGACCTGCTGGCCGGCATCCTGAGCGGACTCGACGGCCGCCCGACGGCCTAGTGCTCCGTCGCCCCCCGCAGAGCCGCGTAGCCCGGCTTGATCCGTCCGTTGATGATGGCCAGCCGCTCGTCGAAGTGCGCGAACCCGCTCTTCATCCCGTTGAGGGTGAACCACTCGAGATCCCCCCAGCCGTAGCCGAAAGTCTCGACCAGCGCCGCCATCTCGCTCGACATGGACACCCCGCTCATCAGCCGGTTGTCGGTGTTGACGGTCACCCGGAACCGCAGGTCGTGCAGCAGCTTGATCGGGTGCTCGGCCAGCGACCTGGCGGCCCCCGTGTTGACGTTGGAGGTGGGGCACATCTCGAGCGGCACCCGCAGATCCCTTACGTACGAGGCCAACCGGCCGAGATGAGGCTGGCCGTCCTCATCGACGGTGATGTCGTCGACGATGCGCACCCCGTGGCCGAGCCGGTCAGCGTTGCAGTACTGCAGCGCTTCCCAGATCGACGGCAGGCCGAACGCCTCACCCGCGTGGATGGTGAACCGGAAGTTCTCCCGCTGTACGTGCTGGAAGGCGTCCAGGTGGCGGGTGGGCGGGAACCCTGCCTCGCGCCCGGCGATGTCGAAACCCACGACCCCTGCGTCGCGGAAATCCACGGCCAGCTCGGCGATCTCGAGCGAACGTGCAGCAGTGCGCATCGCCGTCAACAGCGCCTTCATCACGATCGGCTTGCCATCCGCTGCGCTCGCCACGGACCCCTGCACGAAGCCGTCGAGCACGGCACGGACGACCTCGGCCAGGGAGAGCCCCCGGGCGACGTGCAGCTCCGGGGCGAACCGCACCTCGGCATAGACGACGCCGTCGGCGGCGAGGTCCGTCGCGCACTCCGCCGCGACCCGTACCAGGGAATCGCGGTCCTGCATCACCGCGATGGTGTGGGCGAAGCCCTCGAGGTAGAGCTCGAGGCTCTTGCGACTCGCGCCCGAGATGAACCAGGCCGCCAGCTCGTCCACGTCATAGCTGGGCAGGTCGGTGTAGCCCTGCTCCTGCGCGAGCTCGATGACGGTACGGGGCCGCAGCCCGCCATCGAGGTGGTCGTGCAGCAGGACCTTGGGCGCACGTCGGATGGCGTCGAGGGCGATCATGGTCCGACCGTACTACCCCGGAGCATGGCCCCTGCCGACGATCTGGTCCGGGTCGTCGCTCATCCGGGACAGGACGAAGTGCTGCTGACCGAACGTCCAGAAGTTGGTGGTCAGCCAGTACAGCAGGACGCCCATCTGGAAGTTGATGCCCAGGACGCCGAAGATCAACGGCATCCCGTACAGCATCACCTTGGCGGTCCCGTCCTGCCCCGGCGCCGACGGCAGACCGCTCGCCTTGCTGCGCGAGATCATCTGCCGCGACGTCAGGTAGGTCGTCACGATCATCAGCACGATCATGATGACAGTGACCGTCTTGACCGTGCCGGTGGTGGAGTGCAGGCTGGCCAGCTTGGCCTTGCTGGAGCTGAAGGCCGCCGCCATCGGGACACCGAAGAACTTCGACGTGGCCACCTGCTGGACCGTGTGGGCCGAGAGGCCGTAGTGGGCGTCGTAGCCGCCGGTCTTGTTCTGGCTGAACTTGTGCAGAACGCCGAACAGCGCGAAGAACACCGGCAGCTGGATCACCAGCGGCAGGCAGCCGGAGAACGGGTTGACCCCGTGCTCCTTGAACAGCGCCATCTGGGCCTCGGACTGCTTCTGCCGGTCGTCGGGAAACTCCAGCTTGAGCGCAGCGATCTTGGGCTGCAGCAGCTGCATCTCCCGCTGGCTCTTGATCTGCTTGACGAACAACGGGAACAGCAGCAGCCGCATCAGGATGGTGAGCAGGATGATGGACAGTCCCCACGTCCAGTCCGCCGTGGTGACGTGCGCCAGGCCGGAGTGGATCGTGTTGATGATCCAGGCAACGGCGCGGTAGAGCGGATCGAGGATCCCGAACACCCTAGAGCTCGGTCTTCTTGACCGCTGCCTTGGACCGCGCGGCGCCTTCGGCCTCCTGTGCTTTTCTTGCTCTGGAGCGCTTGAACAGCGGGTCCCACAGCGAGTCGACCGTGCGCTCCTTCAACGGGATGATCGCGTTGTCGGTGATGTGGATGTCCTCAGGACACACCTCGGTGCAGCACTTGGTGATGTTGCACAGCCCGAGCCCGCCCTCCTCCTTGGCTGCCTGGGCACCCTCGTTGCGGGCCAGCGGGTGCATGTCCAGCTCGGCGTACTTGAGGAAGAATCGCGGCCCCGCAAAGGCCTTCTTGTTCTCGTCGTGGTCACGGATGACATGGCAGACGTTCTGGCACATGAAGCACTCGATGCACTTGCGGTACTCCTGCAGCCGGTTGATGTCCTCCTGGAACATCCGCCGGGTGCCGTCCGCGCCGGCCGGCTCGAGGTCGACCTCGGGGATCC
>JAWWOM010000076.1:0-20073 GCA_033851655.1 Frankiales bacterium | reverse complement strand
TAGCCCATCAGCATCCACAGCAGATAGCTGACGTTGCCGGCCTCGAGCGGGTTGAGCTTGACCCCGCGAAAGATGGCCGGCAGCGAGATGATCACGATCGACGAGTTGATCGTCGCCATCAGGATGCCGAGGGTGGTGTTGGACAGGGCGACCCACTTGTACGCCAGCGGCTGAGGGGCGGGCGGGGCGGCGGCGCTGGTCATCAGTACGTCCTCAGGCGTCGGCTGCAGGTAGTACGCATACGCAAACTATCGGCCATAGTACGTATTCCCTCGCCCCGGCGCACGCTTGCCGAGGCAAGGACCCGGTGACGCCGTGATGGCGTCGGCGTCGCCTGCGAGCAGTAGCCTGCCGGCCGACGCTCGGCGGGAGGCTCAGCCCACCTTGAACGACGAGGCGCCGGGCCACCAGCCGGTGCCGGAGGCGGTCACCGCCTGGACGCCGTTGGCCGCGTGCGCCGGGACGGCGAAGGAGACGCGGCCCTTGGCGTTGGTGACCTTGACCGCCGAGCCGACCTTGACGGAGACCCCGCTCACCGGAACGCCGGCGTCGCTCACGCTGACCACGACCGTGCCACCCTTGGCGTACGAGACCTTGGCCGGCGAGACCGCGACGTGCAGCCCCTCGAGGATCCGGGCGGAGTAGATCGCCGGGGCTGCGGTGCCGACCTCGACGTTGATGACCGCGTCCAGCGGCCCGAGGGCACCGTCACCCGCGGTACGGGTGGCCGAGTCGCCGCCCGGCGCCGGCACGGCCCGCAGCACCCCGAAAGCGGTCACGGCCGGGTTGGTCCGGGTCGCGTACACGACGCCGCCCTCGACCCAGGAGACCCACAGCCGACCGCCGGGACCGGCGGAGAGGTTGACGTACTGCACCTCGCCGACCGGCCGGTTGATCGTCAGCGTCCGTCCGGTCTGCAGGTTCCACAGCACCAGCTTGTGCGCTGCGGGGTAGCCGGAGGGGTAGGCGGCCCATACGCCGCCGCCGACCCGGGCCGCGAGCGCGATGTTCTGACCGGGATTGGTGGAGATCTTCTCGCCGCTGTAGGTCACGACCGACAGGGGCGCGGCCGCGGAGGCACCGCTCACGGCCGGGTAGACCTCGGCGGCACGAACGCCCTGGCTTGCATCGCCCCGGCTGGAGTACCAGGCGGCATAGCTCAGGTTGGTCTTCAGGTCACGGGCCAGGCTGACGTTCTGTGTCTCGCCCAGGTTGGCGGTCTCGGTGTCGAGCGTTGCCGCGGGCACCGACGGGTCGAAGCCGTGGTGCACGGTCAGGTGGTTGGTGCTGCTGCCGGCCACCGCGACGATCGGCTGGCCGGCCCCGTCGTCGACCACGCCGAGACCGTAACCGGCGCTCGTGTCGACGTCGTGGGTGAGCGATCCCGGGCCGAGCGCCCACGTCGTGGCGGACGTCGGCTGCGCGTACAGGACAGGTCCGTTGAGCGGGTCGGTCGTCACGTCGGTGTGCGAGCCGTTGAAGGCGACCATCGGGACCCCGTGCAGCACGAAGGCCCGTGGATCGGGCACGATGCCGGTCCAGCCGGAGATGACGTTGGTGACCGGGCCGACCGGCTTGGAGCTGGCGCCCAGGACGCGGGCGTTGATCGTCCCGGCGCCCTGCGGCCAGGTGACCAGCAGCTGGGTGCCGAATCGGGCCACGCTCGGCTCGTAGCTGACGTTGATGCCGTCACCCGTCGAGAGCTTGGTCCACACCGGCGCGGCCTTCGCCTTGGCCTGGGCGGGCGCAGCAACTGCGGCCACAGCCGTCGACGTCGCCAGCGCGGCCACGGTCGAGGCCGAGATCCACGAGATCCAACGATGTGAACGGCTGGTCATGGGCCACTGTCTCCTCGGTCGCGGTTGTCCGGCGGCTGGGCGGGACGACATCAGCGCACGCTCACAGAGTTGCGCGGCATCGCGGAGATACGTCGGCCGTCATCCCTGCTCCCCGCCGAGCTGCTCCAGCACCGGCAGGGCGGCGAACAGCTGGGCGCGGCCGGCGTCGGACAACGAGGAGAGACGCCGCATCAGCAGCGCCGTACGCCGGCTGCGCATGTCTTCGAGCGATTCGCGTCCATGGTCGGTCAGCCGGAGAAAGCTGACCCGGCCGTCCGTGGGGTCGGTGATCCGGTTGATCAGGCCCCTCTCCTCGAGCGTCGCGATCAGCCGGGTCAACGTCGAAGGGCTGATGCCCTCGAGGTTGGCCAGGTGCCCGGGACGGACCGGCTCGTGCTCCTCGACCCGTACGAGGGTCGACAGCTGGGTCAACGTGAGTCCGTCGTTGGTGTCCTGGCGGAGCTGGCGGTGGATGCGGGCGATGGCGAGGCGCATCCGGGCGGCGAGCTCGGCGGGGTCGACCGCCCCGGGTGCGTCGCTCTCGTGGTCGGACGTCACGCAGCAGCCCTTCCTCCTGGTCGGACGCGAACCCCTCGTTGCATCCTGCCACCAGACGATCATGAGGCTTGAGCGTGGGCGCGTGAGGGGATGGCTGTCGCGAAGAGCATCCCACTCGCGGAGGAGCTGCGTTGTGACCGCCGAGAACAGCATCCCGCAGGACGCGATGCGCCGGCTGCAGGAGATGCGGCCCGGCCGGTCGACGTCGCTGTTCACCAGCGACCTGTCGGTGAACGAGTTCCTGCTCGTACGGGAGGCCGGGTTCAGCCCGCTCGGCCTGGTTCTCGGCAGCTCCATCTACCACGTGGGGCTGCAGCTCGGCCGCTGGTCGAGGAACCAGGAGCTCGACGTGCTCTCGCAGGCGATGTACCACGCCCGCGAGCTGGCGATGACCCGGATGGGGGCGGAGGCCGCCGTCCTCGGGGCCGACGGGATCGTCGGCGTCCGGCTCGAGGTCGAGTTCAAGGAGTGGGGTTCCGACATCGCCGAGTTCATCGCCGTCGGGACGGCGGTCAAGGCTTCGTCGCCCTCGGCACGGTCCTGGCTCAACAACGCCGGCCAGCCGTTCACCTCCGACCTGTCCGGCCAGGACTTCTGGACGTTGATCCAGTCGGGGTACGGGCCGGTGGGCATGGTGATGGGATCCTGCGTCTACCACGTCGCGCACCGGTCGCTGGGCAACGTGGTCTCGAACCTGGGCCGGAACGCGGAGCTGCCCGCGTACACCCAGGCCCTGTACGACGCCCGCGAGCTCGCGATGGCGCGGATGCAGGCCGAGGCGGAAACCCTTGGTGCTGAGGGGATCGTGGGCGTCCAGCTGCGCAGCCACGCGCACACCTGGGGAGGGCACACCACCGAGTTCTTCGCGATCGGCACCGCGGTCACGCCGTTGCGCGCCGACCACGTGATCGCCAAGCCGACCATGGTCCTCGGCCTCGACGCCTGACCCGACGATCTTGGTCAGGGAAATAGTGGCTGACCGGAGGGAACCGGGCTCACGACGCCGCCTGTTGTGCCCAGGCTGCCTGCCTCCACCGGCGTATCGCCCGCGTGGACGGCGTACGCCGTGTAGTGGTCACCGCTGCCCTGCCAGCACCAGGCCGCAGGATCGCTTCCCTTCGCCCCAAGGAAGGCATCTGCCAGGTTGCCCTTGTTGCCGGCCAGCGCCGGCCCCCAGGTCGCGGTGCGGATCTGGTCGACGGTGGTGAGCTCGGCCGACGCATACGTCCCCACCATGGATGCGCACAGCGTCTCGGCCGTACCGGCGCTCGGCGCCGTGGTTGCGGCAGACGGGCCGAGCTCAGGAATCAGGTAGGCCGAATCGGTGGCGCTGGCCAGCACCGCTGCCAGCTGCGCGTAGAACAGCGCCGTGCCGGTGCCGGACAGGCAACCGTCCAGGGCGAGGTTGGAGCCGTGCGCCTGAGTGCCGAAGTGGCGGACAGCGTGGAAGACCGCGTCCGCTCCCAGGGCCACGCACTGGGTCTTCAGCCCGTCGGGGGTGGTGTCGGTGAAGGGCGGCCCGTCGCTCAGCCGTTGAGTCGAGCGCTGGCCGTAGGTGAACCAGGCCACGACCGCGTCGGGAGGGAGCACCGGCCCAGCGGAGCCGAGGACACCCGTGCCGAGCACCGGCCGAGGTGACGGCGAGGTGACCGGCATCCTTGCTGTGCCGATGTACGGCCCCTCGATGACGTCGTTCGATGGCCGACTGTGGTCGGGGTAGGCGGCGCTCGGCAGCCAGCCGGCCGGTGTCCGCCAGCTGACGGTGCTCCAGCTGTCCTGCCGCCAGGTCGCGTCGACCGTCGCAGCTGGAGAGATGAACGGCCGGCTCCCCTCGGTCGGGTTGCTCGTACGGGACACGCCGTAGCCGGCGGTCACGGCAACGATCGCAGCAACGGCGAGCGCTGCGGAGCCGGCTGCCCCTCGACGCACTCGCTTGTCCCGGCGCGCGACCTGCTGGGCGATCACGGCGAAGTCGACGTCCACCGGGGGCTGCGCCGTCACCTCGGCCATCAGCCGGCTGAGCTCCGTGTCGCTCATGGCGCAACCTCCTCGTCGATCAGTCCGACCAGCTCCGCCAGGGGTGCCGATGTCCGCAACGCGGCCAGCGCCCGGGCGTGCTGGGACTTCACAGTGCCGACCGAGCAGCCCAGCACGGCCGCCGTCTGTGCCTCGGTGAGGTCGTCGAAGTAGCGCAGCACCACGACCGCGCGCTGCCCCCGCGTCAAGGTGGCCAGGGCGGCAGCCACCACAGCCCGCCGGTCGGCCTCCTCGAAAGCGTCCGCGGCAGCGACCCGCTCCGGCAGCACGGCGGCCGGCGACTCACCGCGCCAGCGACGCCGCCACCAGGTCGCGTAGGTGGTGACGAGCACCCGGCGGACGTACACCTCTGGGTCGTCGGTGCGCTGGATCCGCGACCAGGCCGGCCAGGTCTTGGCGAGCGCTGACTGTACGAGGTCCTGCGCGGTGGCCCAGTCGCCGGTGAGCAGCCACGCGGTACGCAGCAGCGCCCGCGACCGGCTGGCGACGAAGTCACGGAACCCGTCCGGCTCGTCCATCGACCCCCCCACCACGCTTTGGCCGCAATGTCACCTGCCAGACGACCCGGGAGCGCCGAAAGGTTGTCAGGCGTGGACCGGGCGCTCCACCGGCACCGGCTGGGGCGCCGGGTGGTCTGCCATGGCGACCGTGAGCGGGAACAGCACCACGGGCACGACCACCAGGAACAGGACGACGGCAGCCATGACCGTACGGGACCTGCGGCGCGGCGCCGGCCCGAATCCCTGCGGCATCCCGAGGACATCGGTCATGCCGTCAGTATTACCACCGGGAGCCGAACCGCGTCTCCAGGGTCACCCGTTCGGCGGCTCAAGTTCCACCCGGATGGCTGTCAGCCCCGGTGGGTGCCACATGGAACAGTGGGCAGCAAGCCAGAACAAGTGCCACCAACCCCCACGATCGCGTCCCGCCGCCGGAGGCTTCATGTACTCGCTGGTCAGCCCCTCGGTGCTGTGCATGGACCTGGTCCGGCACGACAACGCACTGGGCATCCTGGACGTGCTCGACCGGGCGATCACGCTCGGCCCGGCCGACGTCGCGGCCCTGGAGTCCGTCCACCGTGACGACGACGCCCGCGACCGGGCGTGGGCCGAGGTCGAGCGGGTCTGCGGCGATGCGCCCAAGCTCTCCGACGCCGTGGCCGCCGTACGGCAGACCATCGCCGACGCCGGGTTCGACTCGGTGATCGAGAACGGCTTCGCCGACAAGTTGTCCCGTACACCGATGTTCGGCCTGCCGCACCTGCTCTCGATGGTGCGCAACGACGTGCTGGACTGGACCTGGGAGCGGAGCCGGGAGATCTCGGTCTGCCGCAACCCGCACGCTGCAGCTGTCGTGGTGGATGCCGTGGCAGCCGCGTACGTCAGGGACCGGATCTCGGTCCAGTCCTACGCCAGGCTCGGCGGGCCATGGTCCGGGCTGCACTTCGGCGTGCCGACCGCGCTGCCCGGCGGCGAGGACTCGGCCGCATTCGGTCCGCAGAGCCGTCGGTTGCGTGACCTGGTGGAGCAGCTCGCCCGGCTGACGGCAGCGGACTTCCTCACCCTCGAGCAGATTGCCGGCGCTGCCCGTACCGCCGGTACCGACTGGTCCAAGCTGATGCACAACGCGACCTGGGCTGCCTACATGTCCGGCCGGCTCCGCCCGGCGGCTCGCGCCCAGATGGCGGCCACCCGCGCGCTGCTGCTGGCCGGTCTCACGCCGATGGCCGCGGCCACCGGCGTCATGCGGGTCGTCACCGGTGTCGTCCAGGCCGTTGTCGTGACGGACCTGCTCGACACCCGCAGCTACGACGAGCTGGTCTCGCCCTGGCAGGCGGCCTGCGGGCCGCTGCGCTGAAATTGGCCGGGCCTGCCGCACGGCTCTCGTGAGACGCTAGGGTCCCAGCGGGATCAGAGCCGACAGGAGTGCGACAGTGAACGACGTGCGCATGGCCCCACAGCCCGGGGAGGTCTCTTTCAGCACTGCTGGAGGTGTACTCGTCCGGCGCTGGTGGCAGGCCGTCGACGCCGTCGCCCACACGGACCAACTGCTCGCCGCCCTGGACACCCGTCGCGGCATGCTGGAGTCGTCCAACTACGAGTTCCCCGGCCGCTACACCCAGCGGCTGCGCGGTTTCGTCGACCCGCCACTGGCGGTGGTGTCCCGCGACCGGGCTGTGAGGGTCGAGGCGCTCAACGACCGAGGTGTGGTCCTGCTCCCCGCCGTACGGCGGACGTTGGAGTCCCTGGCTGCCGTGGAGCACCTATTCATCGGCGAGTCCGTGATCGAGGCCCACGTGCGTCGTCCGGCCGAACGCTTCCCCGAGGAGGCGCGCAGCAAGCAGGACACGGTCTTCTCGGTGCTCCGGGCGCTGCTGGAGCTGTTCCGGGTCGACCGTGCCGAGGACGACCAGCTCGGCCTGTACGGGGCCTTCGGCTACGACCTGGTCTTCCAGTTCGAGAACATCGACCGCGAGGTCGAGCGCGACCTGACGCAGCGCGACATGGTGCTCTACCTGCCCGACTCGCTCTTCGTCGCCGCGCACGGCGAGCCGGTCGGCCGGCTGCTGAGCTATGAGTTCCAGGTCGACGGGGTGTCCACCGAGGGACTCGAGCGCACCGGCGCCGCGCTTCCCTACCTGCCGGCCGAGACCGCCGAGGCGAGCCGCGACCACGAGCCGGGCGGCTTCGCCGACACCGTCCGCAAGGCCAAGGAGTCGTTCCGGGCCGGCGACCTGTTCGAGGTCGTCTGCGGCCAGACCTTCTTCACGCCGTGCACCTACGCGCCGTCGGTCGTGTTCAACCGGCTCCGCGAGCGCAACCCTGCTCCGTACGGGGTCCTGGTCAACCTCGGCGAGGCCGAGTACCTCATCAGCGCCTCCCCGGAGATGTATGTCCGGGTCCAGGGCGCACGGGTCGAGACCTGCCCGATCTCCGGCACGATCGCGCGCGGGCGGGACGTGTTCGAGGACGAGCTGAACATCCGTGAGCTGCTCAACTCGGCCAAGGACGAGTCGGAGCTGACCATGTGCACCGACGTCGACCGCAACGACAAGTCGCGGATCTGCGTCCCTGGCAGTGTCCGGGTCATCGGGCGCCGGCAGATCGAGCTCTATTCCCGGCTGATCCACACCGTCGACCACGTCGAGGGCACCCTGCGCGAGGGCTTCGACGCCATCGACGCGTTCCTCTCGCACATGTGGGCGGTCACGGTCACCGGTGCGCCCAAGCTGTGGGCCATGCGGTTCATCGAGAGCCGCGAGCGGTCGCCGAGGCGCTGGTACGGCGGGGCTTTCGGCCGGCTGGGCTTCGACGGCGACGCCGACACCGGCCTGACGCTCCGTACCGTGCGGGTGGCTCAGGGAGTTGCCGAGACCCGCGCCGGTGGCACCCTGCTCATCGACTCCGAGCCCGACGACGAGGAGGCCGAGACCGAGATCAAGGCTGCGGCGTTCCTCGATGCGCTGACCAAGCCGGTGGCGGACTCTCCTGACGCTGCAAAGGTTTTCGCCCCGTTCCGGTCGAGGCCCAGGCTGCTGCTCGTCGACCATGAGGACTCGTTCGTGCACACCCTGGCCAACTACTTCCGCCAGGCCGGTGCCGAGGTGCAGACCGTACGGGCGCCGCTCAAGCGCGACGAGCTGGTCGCGGCGATCGACGCGTTCCAGCCCCAGATGCTCGTGCTGTCACCGGGACCAGGCCGGCCGAGCGACTTCGCGATCGGCACCTCGATCGAGGTGGCCCTCGAGCACGACCTCGCGGTGTTCGGCGTGTGCCTCGGCCTGCAGGGCATGGTGGAACACTTCGGCGGCACCCTCGGCCTGCTCGACTATCCCATGCACGGCAAGGCATCCCAGATCTCGCTGGTCGGGAACGAGCCCTCGATGCTGTTCCAAGGGCTGCAGACGCCGTTCCGGGCCGGCCGCTACCACTCGATCGTCGCGACCTCGCTGCCGGCCGAGCTGGTCTGCACCGCGATCGCCGACAACGGCGTGGTGATGGCGGTCGAGCACACCTCGCTGCCGGTCTCCGCGGTCCAGTTCCACCCGGAGTCCATCATGAGCGCCGACGGCGAGACCGGACTGCGGTTGGTCCGCAACGTGGTGGAGTCGTTGGTGGCACGCACCTCCGCCGCCTCGTGACCGTTCAGCCCCCGTACGACGAGTTCGTGGCGCAGGCCTCCTCGTTCACGGTCGTGCCGGTCTGGCGTGAGGTGTTCGGCGACATCGACACTCCGGTCGGGGTGTTCGACAAGCTCGGTGGCGCCGAGGGTTCGGTGCTGCTGGAGAGCGCGGACTCCGAGGAGCGCTGGGGCCGGTTCTCCTTCGTCGGGCTCGACCCGCTGGGCGTGCTGACCGCTGCCGGCGGCTCGGTGCGCTGGACCGGCCCGGTCCCGCTGGACCTGCCGGACGATGCCTCGCTCGCCGAGGCGCTTCGGGCGCTGCTGGCAGCCTTTCGCGCGCCCGCCGTGCCCGGATTCCCTTTGTACGCAGGAGCTGTCGGCTTCGTCGGCTATGACGCGCTGGGCGAGTCGCCGAGTGGGGGTGTGGACGCGACCCTGGTGGTCCCAGGATCCATGCTGGCCTTCGACCAGTTCCGGCACGTGATCCGGGTGCTGGTCAACGTGGTCGTCGAGCCGGCCGGCGACCTGCGAGCGCAGTACGACGTGGCGACGGCCAAGGTGGACGCTCTCGTCGAGCGGCTCGCCTCCGCCCGCACCACGTTGCTGCCGGTGGACGTGCCTGCCGCCGGCGACGAGCCGGTCGACGTCGGCACCGACGTCCCGGACGCCGACTTCGCCGACGTCGTCAGGAAAGCCGTCACGCTTGTCCGGTCCGGCGTGGCCCGCCAGCTGGTCCCGTCCCGGATCTTCACCCGGCAGACCGAGGCGGTGCCGCTGGAGGTCTACCGGATGCTGCGGACCTTCAACCCGTCGCCGTACATGTACCTGCTGCGGCTGCCCGGGGCAACGGTCGTCGGCTCCTCGCCGCAGGTCCTGGTACGGGTCGAGCAGGGCACGGCCACCGTGCGTCCGACGGCCGGCACCCGCCGCCGTACCGGAGATCCGCTGCGGGACCGGGAGCTCGCCGTCGAGCTGCTCGAGGACGCCAAGGAGCTGGCTGAGCACAAGATGCTGGTGGAGCTCGGCGTGAGCGACCTCGAAGCGGTGTGCCGGCCGGGCACCGTACGGGTCACCGAAGGCCCGATCGTGGCGCGCTACTCGCGGGTCATGCACCTGATCAGCGAGGTGGTGGGGGAGCTGGCGGCCGGCCGTGACGCGGTGGATGCGCTGGCGGCGACCTGCCCCGCCGGGACGGTGGCGGGGACACCGCGGCCGGCGGCGATGGCGGCGCTCCGCGGGCTCGAGACCACGCCGCGCCATGTCTATGGCGGCGCCATCGGCTACTTCGACTTCTCCGGCAACGCGGACATGTGCATCGCCATCCGTACCGTGCTGTTCAGCGACGGTCTCGCCACCGTCCGCTCCGGTGCCGGCGTGGTCGAGGGGTCCGACCCCGCCGAGGAGGTGCGGGAGACACAGGCGAAAGCCCGCGCCCTGCTCGACGCCATCGTGGCCGCCGAGCGGACGCGGGCCTGAGCCTGCGCTTCGCTTGCTGCTAGTGCTCGACGGACCCGCGCACCATGTCCAGGATCTGCCGGGCATCGCTACCGGACCGGTGCGCGGCGACGATGAGCCCGAACGTGTTGTCGTCCATCCAGACGCAGGTCACACCGAGGATGTCGTTCTGGGTCATGGCCGTGCAGGCGGCGGTGCCACCGTAGGGGGCGTGCGGGACCGCGTAGGGCTTCTCGAGGACGAATCCCAGCTTCTGCAGGTCCGGCACCGCTGCCGTCAGGATCTGCAGCGCTGTCTTCGCAGCCTTGGGGCTGTGGTCACCGGTCTGAACGTAGAGGTAGGGGGCGTCCAGCGTGCCGCCGAAGTAGCCCTCCTGGACGTTGCGTGGGCTGGTCCCCAGCTGCGGGTTGTACTTTGCCAGGCCGGTCGGAACCTTCGCGACGACGAGCTTCGACCAGAGGCCGATCCGGCCGGGCAGGGCGGCTGAGAACGGCGTGGTCGCGGGGATGGACTTGGCCGGCTTGGTCGCGACGGGCGTCTTGACCGCAGCCTTGGCGGGCACGGCCGGCTTGGCGGCAGCCTTGCCCGTGGTGGCCGGCTTCGCGGCAGCGGCAGCCCCGGGCTTGGCGGCGGCAGCCCTCGCGGCGGCGGCGGCCCTGGCGGCGGCTGCCTTGGCGGCAGGCGACCCGGGCACGGGCACGTGCTTGACGACAGGCGGTGCCGTCGGGGTGGACGATCCGGAGTTCAGGTAGTAGTAGCCACCGCCGCCGAGGAGCAGCACCGCCGCAGCAGCGATGATCAGGTTGCGGCTAGGAGCCTTCCGAGCGCTGGGGACCTCGGCCTCGGCCTCGGCCACATCGCCGGGGGCGAAGGGCGGCGGGGGCGGCGGCATGGTGGGCATGCCCCCCACTGCGCCGGCCTCGGTGAACGGGTTGCCAGCGGGCGGGAGGTCATTGCTCCACGGCGTCTGGCCGCCGGCCATCACCAGCTCAGGCGCGGGCGCTGGCTGCTCGGACTGCGCGTTCTTGCGACCCTTGAGGTTCACCGACATCGGCCCTTTCGGCGCTTGCTGGGCTTGCAGATGCTCGCTGAGTGCGAGGCATGCTGGGCCGTGCATCGGCCGTTCACCGGGGGGGCCTTGAGGTTCGAGGGTGAGAAACTTCGCGCGGCTCAGTCGCCGTCGCTGAAGCCGATCTCGAGCGCGACGCCCATCAGCGCGTCCGTGGCCCGGTCCTGGGCGGCCCGCTCGGCGGTCGAGAACTCGCCGAGAAAGCTGCGGCCGATCATCACCTCTTCCCAGACGACGAGCATCGACGCTGCCCGCATGCCGTAGTAGGTGGCCGCGGAGAAGATCGCCGACGAGCCCATGTCCACGGCTACGTGGCCGGCCCCGTACCAGGACTGAACCAGCTGGCGCGGCTGCGCGAGCAGTGCAGACGTGGTGACCAGGCGGCCGCCGTGCGTCTGGAAGCCACGCTTCTGCAGCGAAGCGTCTGCGGCCTCGACCAGCGACGGGTCGGCGGTGGAGGTGCCGTGCCCGCCGTAGTACTGCGACGTCCCCTCGCCGATGGTGGCCGCCAGGCCGAGGACCACGTCTCCGGTACGGACACCCGGCTGCAGCCCGCCGCAGGTGCCGAGTGCGACCACGGCCGGCGTACCGAGCTCTCCTGCGACGTGGATCGGTTCGACCACCCGGGGCGCGCCCCAGCCGCACGAGTACAACACCGGCTGTCCCTGCCAGCGGCCCCACCAGATGTCGGGCAACGACGTCTCACGGACGTCGTCGAGTAGGGACAGCCGGGAACGGGTCCGAAGCGCGTGCCACCACGAGTTCTCGACCACGACGAGTCGCGGGATCTCCTGCTCGGTGATGCCCAGCGCACCCAACCAGCCGGCATGGTCGAGCTGCATGTGCCGATCCTATGGGGTTGCCGGTCGGCTCGCGCGGCCGATCCCCGGGCTGCCGTGGTTGGCGGACCCCTAGGCTTGACCCCGTGGACGACAACCCTGCAGGAACCGGACAAGTCGACTCGCTGTGCCTGCCGGAGGAGATTGCGGCGCACCACCTCGTGCTGGCGGCGTCCGGGCTGGCGAACGACCTGCTCGCTCCGGCGGCCGAGGAGGTCGACCGGTCCCTGGTGCCGGCCAGCCACCTGGCAGCGGTCGGCGCCGCAGGGCTGCTGGCGCCGACCGCAGCTGCGGAGCTGGGCGGCGGAGGGGCATCTGCGGCGGTTGGCCGTGCCGTGAGCGAGCTGCTCGCCGGTGCCTGTGGGGCCACCTGGTTCGTGGCGACCCAGCACGGCACTCCGGTACGGACTCTCGCCGTCAGCGACAACGACGAGCTCCGCCGGCGGTGGCTGCGACCGCTGGCGTCCGGGTCGGCCCTCGCTGGGATTGCGCTCGCCCAGCTCCGCCGCCCGGGGCCGCCGGCAGTCAGCGGCCGGCCCGTCGCCGGTGGCTGGGCGGTCTCGGGCACCGTGCCCTGGCTGACGTCGTGGGGGCTCGCCGACGTCGTGCTGCTGGGGTTCAGGGACGGCTCCGATGCCGTGTTCGCCCTCGTCCCGGCGGCGGACCAGCCGGGATTCGTCCCCGGAGCCCAGCTGCGGCTCGCGGCCATGCAGGCGGCGCGCACCGTTTCCCTCCGGCTGGACGACTATTTCGTCGCCGAGCCGCACGTCGTCGAGCGACTGCCCTTCGACGAGTGGGCCGCTCGGGACGCCTCGATCACCGGCAACGTGACGCCTGCGGTCTTCGGGTTGCTGCGCTCCGTCCTGACCCGCATGCGCGCCGAGGCCGAGAGGCGGCAGGAAGGCTCGACGCACGCGCTGGCCGAGCGGCTGGGGGCCGAGGCGGCGGGGCTCCGTACGGCCGCCTATGCCCTCATCGACGACGTCCCTCCCGGCGAGCGGATGGCTGACCGGCTGGCCCTGCGGGCGGCTGTGCTGGAGCTGCTCACGGCGGCGACGGCAGGGCTGGTCGCTGCCGGCGCAGGGGGGTCGATGTCGCTGGGGCACCCTGCCCAGCGCTGGGCGCGGGAGGCGCTTTTCCACCTGATCCAGGCCCAGACGCCCGCGGTGCGCGCGGCGACGCTCGACCGGTTCGCGGCCCGCCGCGGCTGAGCCCGGTCAGGGTGTGTGCGGCCCGCGGCCGATGCGAGCCAGCTGCCTGGCCTGCGCGACCAGCCGGCCGGTGCTGTCCCAGACGTCCACGTTCTCGTCGAACCAGCCGTCGGCGACCAGGTCGGAGCGCGCCCGCATCCGCAGCCAGCCGGCAGCGGGTGCCGACCGCACCGTCACGGACATCTCCACGGTCGGTGCCCAGCCGAACAAGCCCAGCTCGAACACCACCGGCGGCAGCACGTCGGTCGACACGACAACGGCGAGCGGTGACGGGAACCGGTCGGCGTGCTCGCGGACCCAGGCCCTGATCTCCGGGCGGCCGCCCGGCCTCCCGGAGAACCAGCCGATGCAGGCGGGGTCGAGCCGGACCTCGAGCGCGTCGAGCAGCGGCACCGGCGTTCCGTCGGGCAGCTGCGGCACCGCGGGCACGCAGTCCTCCACGGCCGGCAGCTCGACCGGTGCAGAGCCCGACCACAGCGGCTCCCCACCGAACTCGGCGGCGTCACCGGCCGAGACCAGCGCCTCGGCGCAGACGACGCCGGCTTGCTCGACCCGCACCCGTACGACGGAGACGGTCCGGCCGGCGCGTACGGGCTCGACCACTGCGACGGCGGGCCCGAACCTCGGCGGCCGGACGAAGGAGGCACTCACCCCCAACGGCAGGTCACGGCCGGTCTCGGCAAGCCCGGCGCTGGCGAGGACGGCGAGCAGGTAGCCGCCGTTGGCCCTGCCGGCGATGCTCCAGCCGGGGTCGATCTCGGTGGCCCAGCGGCCCGCTCCGAGTGGGGCCATGGCGGTCGCCGCGGCGATGCCGCCGGCCGGGGGCGCTGGGCTCAGGGCGTCGTCCACCCCTCGATCCTCCCCCCCGCCTACCCGCGCACCGGCGGGCGGGTCAAGATGCGACGCCGCGGAGCCGATCACACGCACGTGACCTCAGGCGACTTCGACTTCTTTGGTGTCCCGACCAGCCCGCCACCCGCCGGCCCGCCGGCGGGCAGTCAGTTCGGTACGCCGCCGGCCACGAGCCAGTTCGGTACGCCGCCGGTTAGCCAGCTCGGTACGCCCGCCACAGTCCCGCTGCGGCCGTCGCCTGCCTCGACCGGTCCCGGGGGCGGGCGGCAGCTCGGGATGCTCGCCGGCGTGGTCGCCGTGATCGTGCTCGCCGTCGGCGGCTTCCTGTGGCTGCAGACGCAGGGCAAGAAGACCGCGACCAAGGTGGCCGACACCGTCGAGACCCCGATCGTGAAGGCTCACCAGACCGAGGAGATCCTCGACCTGCAGCAGGCCTCGCAGGCTGAGGAGACCTACCTCGCGGACCACAGCGCCTACGCGACCTCGGTCTCCCAGCTGACCGGCTTCGTCGCGTCGCCGACCTCGAAGATCACCGTCGTCAGCGCCACCGCGACCACGTACTGCCTCCGGGCGGATGACACCTCGACGTTCCACGCGCCCACGATGTACGTGTCCTCCGCCTCCGGTGGCGCCTCCACGACGCCCTGCAGCTGACCCGGGTTCGTGACCTGCCCGCGCCAGGTGTGATCCTCGTACGGGCGGGCAGGCCCTCCTCGCCGGCCGGCTACGACGAAGGACGCGACCTGAGATGCACAACATCGTGTGGGCGATCTTCGCCGGCCTGGTCATCGGTGGCCTGGCCCGGCTGCTCCTGAGGGGTCGTCAGCACATCCCGCTGTGGCTGACCTGCCTGCTCGGCATTGCGGGCGGCTTGATCGGCAACGAGATCTCGCTCAAGCTCGGCGTTCGCCACACCACCGGCGTGGACTGGACGCGACACATCCTGCAGGTACTCTCGGCGGCCGTGCTCATCGGCGTGATCGAGCCGATGTGGGCCCGGCGCCCGCGCTAGCGGCGCCGCCAAGGACGAGGATCGGCTGGGGAAGAGGAGCCCCTAGCCGATCCTCTTGGCGTAGCAGCGGCTCAGCGGATCGTCCTCGTACGGGGCGAAGGCCGGGATCTGCCGGTAGCCGAGCCTCTCGTACATCGTGATCGCTGCGGGCTGCAGAACTCCGGTCTCGAGCCGCATCGTGCGATAGCCGGCCTCGGTCGCGAGGGCCTCGATGTGGTCCATCATCCGGCTCGCGATGCCGACGCTGCGAGCCTCCGGCCGTACGAAGACCCGCTGGGCCTGGGCCAGCTCGTCGTCGATCCTCCGGTATGCGGCGCAGGCGACCGGCCGGCCGTCGAGGTAGCCGACCACGAACTGCCCGCCGGGTGGCGCGAACACCTCGGCGCCGAGCCTGCTCGACCAGTCGGGGTCATCGTCGTACAGGACCGCGATCTCGACCGTCATCTCCCGCACCAGACCCGCGGCGTCCGGGTGCGTCATCCTGCGCGCGGCGATCAGCAGCTCCCCTTCCATGGTGGTGATCTTAGGAGTGCCAGGGGCAACGCCAACCAGGGCCATCCCTAGCCCCGACGACGGGTGGCTCGCCTCAGCGCGCGTCGAGGTACGTCGTCGCGAAGTGACGGTAGTTGGCGCTGACCGTCTCGATCATCCTGGCGTCATCGCCGTCCTTGAGGTGCGCCTCGATCGCGTCCTGCCAGATCGAGCGGCCGATCGCGAACCCGACGAAGCCGTCGACGCCGGCAGCGACCTGCAGCCAGTGGTCGAGCCGGTCCCGTGGGGCGTCCCGGCCAAGGACGATGCAGGCCACGTCGCCATCGCCGCCGGCCCTGGCGGCCCGCACGACTTCACGCGCGGCGTCGGCAGTCTCGAGCCCCTCGATCTTCCAGAGCACCGGTTGCACCCCGGCTGCCTGGTTGGCCTTGATGACGTCGACGACCAGCCCCGGCCGAAGGTCCCGGTCGTATGCGTCCTTGTCCCCTCCGACCTGCTCGAGCTGCTTGTCCGAGGCCGGAACCAGCAGCTCGTACAGGAACGGGATCCGGCTCTCCTGCAGCCACCGGGACAGCTCCGACAGTCGCTGCAGCTGGACGTCCTGGTCCTCGTCGTCGGGGTTCATCCGGACGAGGACCTTGACGTAGTCCGGGTCGTTCGCCGCGACGTGCTCGGGCGTCCGCTCGCCGTACTCGAGGCTGAACAGCTTCTCGCCGGACTTCTCGACCGGGATGGCGAGGACCACCCCGTCGGCCTTGGCCCGCCGTTGCACCTCGGAGCCCAGCAGCTCGTCGACCAGCACGCCGGGCACTCCGTCGCCAAGGTCACCCCGTGCGGCCAGCAGTCCCTCGTACACCAGCGTCTTGTGCCGGCGCATCGTGGCCAGCGCCGCCTTGCCGACGGCCGCCGGGTCCACGTGGAACAACGTCTTCTCGTACGAGTCCCGGTGGTCGAGGGCCAGGATCATCAGCGGGTGCGCGGCGCTGGGCGTCTCCATGGCGGCGGCGTACCCGTTCCGCGGGCGGGCACTCAGCCGACCAGCTCTGCCACCGCGTCGCCGAACACCGCCGTGTGCAGGACCACGTCGGCCGCCGTCGTCGCCGGGCACATCAGCGCCATGTTGTGGAACGGGGTCATCAGGATGCCGCGGTTGACCGTGTAGAGGTGCAGGAACTCGTTCAGCTCCTCGTCGTTGGCGGCCGCCGACTCGCCGCCGTTGCGTGGCTCCGGCGAGCAGAAGCGGTACTCGGCCCGAGCCCCCAGCCGGGTCACCGACCACGGCAGCCCGGACCGGTCGATGACGTCCTGGACGCCCGCGGTGAAGGCCTCGGCGAGCGCGATCATCGCCGGGAACGCCGCATCGGTGAGGACCTCACCCAGTGTGGCCCGCATCGCTGCCGTGGACAGCGCGTTGCCGGCCAGGGTGCCGCCCACCCCGCCCACGTCCACGAGGTCCGCGTTGCGCTGGCCGAGGATACGTTCGGCCAGCTCGGCGGTCAGCCCGTACGCGCCGGCCGGCACTCCGCCGGCGATGGCCTTGCCGATCGTGACGATGTCCGGGTCCAGGCCCCACGCCTTGGTGCAACCGCCGGGACCGGCGGAGAAGGTGTGCGTCTCGTCGATCGCCAGCAGGGTCCCGTACCTCCGGGTCAGCTCGCGCAGTGCCTGGTGGTAACCCGGATCGGGCAGCACGATGCCGATGTTGGTCAACGCCGGCTCGGCCAGCACGACTGCCACGTCACCGAAGGCGAGCTCGCGCTCGAGCGCAGCCAGGTCGTTGAACTCGACACATCGGGTCGTCAGCGCGAGGTCCACGGGAGCGCCGACGTTGCCCGGCCGCGCGATCACCGATCCGTCAGGTGCCAGCTCGACCACGGTCTCGTCCACACTGCCGTGGTAGCAGTGGTTGTAGACCAGGATCTTGCTGCGGCCGGTGAGGTGCCGCGCGATCCGGATCGCCCACCGGTTGGCGTCGGTGGCGGTCAGCGAAAAGCTCCACTGCGGCAGGCCGAACCGTCTCGCCAGCTCGTCACCGACCCAGCCGGCGTCCTCGGTCGGCAGCATCGTGGTGATCCCGCCCAGCTCCTCGATCCGTCGCCGGATGGCCCGTACGGTGGGCTCGGGGGAGTGCCCCGCCATCGCGCCGGTGTCGCCGAGGCAGAAGTCGACGTAGCTGTGCCCGTCGAGGTCGGTCAGTCGGTTGCCCTGGGCCGTCGCCAGCTGCAGCGGGAACCCGCCGGTCCACATCGCCATCCAGGTCATCGGCACGCCGCCGATCAGCGAGCCGCCGCCGGCCGCCGCAGCCTGGGACCGCGGATGCGCGGCGGCGTACGTCGTCCGCTCGCGGCCGATCAAGGACTGCAGGCGATCTCGATCAACGTTGGTCATGGCCGGACTCTAGACGGCCTACTGCTCGGCGGCCGCGAGAATCTCACGGAGCTCACCGACTGCGTCGCCGTCGCCGATGACGTCGACCGGGTGCGCCTCGTCGGTCCGCCCCCAGCACCATGCCCACACCGCGGAGGCCGGCCCCGACAGCTCGGCGTCGACCGGCGCCGTCGGCTCGTAGGGGGCGAAGTGCACCGCCCGGTCGTGGGGCCGGACCACCCGGTCGAGCACGATCTCCCCCCGGTTGCCGAAAGCGGTCACCCGGACCGTTCGCCGGGAGCCGGTGATTCCTGACGGCATCCGGCCGGTCAGCCACAGCTCCAGCACCTCCTCGATCCCGTCCACCGCGACCACCGGGTCGACCTCCCAGTCGATGCCCAGGCCCTGCTCGAGGTCGACCCGGTGCACGAGCGTCTCGTGTGCCATCCGACGCACCCAGAAGCCCACGCTCTGGTCGTACGGGGACCAGGTGGAGCAGGGCGTGTCGTGGTCGACCGTCGCGACGGCGTCGAGCAACCGGTCGGAGCAGGCTCGGGACCAGGCGTGCAGATCCTGCCCTGGCAGCGGCCGCCGCTGCCAGTCGTCCGGCCGCCGTCCCGCCGTCACCCACTCGGCGACGAGGGAGTGGATCCCGGCGAGGTGGCTGACCAGGTCGGTCAGCCGCCAGCCCGGGCAGCAGGGGACGTCGGGGTCGGCGCCATGCGTCAACGCTGTCGACGCGACCGAGGTGAACACTGCGATGTCGGACTCGAGCGAGGTCAGCAGCGGGTGCGGATCCATGGCACGACCCTCAGGACGACGGCGGCGGACAGCGGCGACAGGCCGACCTTACCCGCCCGTCTGACAGCACTGGTGAGATGGGTAGGCGTCGGGGAAACGTTGCGGGGCAGGCACTCGGCATGAGAGCACTCGTCTACAAGGGCCCCCGACAGGTGGCCGTCGAAAACGTCCCTGACGCCCGGATCGAGAAGCCGACCGACGTCCTCGTCAAGATCACGAGCTCGAACATCTGTGGCTCGGATCTGCACATGTACGAAGGGAGAACCAGTGTCGAGCCCGGCAAGGTGCTCGGGCATGAGAATCTCGGTGAGGTGATCGAGGTCGGATCCGCGGTCGACCGGGTCAGGGTCGGAGACCGGGTCTGCCTGCCGTTCAACATTGCCTGTGGCTTCTGCAAGAACTGCGAACGCGGCTTCACCGGCTTCTGTCTCACGGTCAATCCGGGCTTCGCCGGTGGCGCCTACGGCTATGCCGACATGGGCCCGTACAACGGTGGCCAGGCGGAGCTGCTCCGGGTCCCGTACGGCGACTTCAACTGCCTCCGGCTGCCCCCGGACGCGCGGGAGAAGGAGACCGACTACGCGATGTTGTCGGACATCTTCCCCACGGGCTACCACGCGACCGAGCTGGCGGACGTCAGCCCGGGCGAGTCGGTGGTCATCTACGGCGCCGGCCCGGTGGGACTGATGGCCGCCCTGTCGGCGGATCTGCGCGGCGCGAGCAAGGTCATGGTCGTCGACCGGCAGCAGGACCGACTGGCGCTGGCCGAGAAGATCGGTGCGGTTCCGGTGAACGACACCAAGGGTGACCCGGTGCAGCAGGTCCTCGACCTGACCGGCGGCGACGGGGCGGACAAGGGCCTGGAGTGCGTCGGCTGGCAGGCGCACGACCCGCAGGGCCGGGAGGTGCCCAACCGGACGATGAACAACCTGGTCGCCTCCGTACGCGCAACCGGCACGATCGGTGTCGTCGGGGTCTTCCCGCCGCAGGACCCGAACAGCCCGGACCCGTTGATGCAGAAGGGAGAGATCGCCTTCGACTTCGGCGTGTTCTTCACCAAGGGCCTGCGGCTGGGAACCGGACAGGCCAACGTCAAGGCCTACAACCGGCAGCTGCGGGACCTCATCCACGCGGACAAGGTCAAGCCGTCCTTCCTGGTCTCGCACGAGGTCGGGCTTGACCAGGCGGTTGAGGCGTACGAGCACTTCGACAAGCGCGACGACGGCTGGACCAAGGTGATCCTGCACCCGTAGGCCGCGACTCTGCGACGAGTCCCGTACCCCCGGCGGGGGGTGCGGGACTCGTCTCGTCAGTGCAGGTCGGCGAGTGCGGCCTCGATGGCCCGGTGGAACGTCGGATAGGCATAGATCATCGACTTCAAGGTCGCCGTCGGTACGCGGGCGTGGATGGCGACCACGAG
>JAWWOM010000063.1:0-5423 GCA_033851655.1 Frankiales bacterium | reverse complement strand
CCTGCAGCCCGGTGATGTTGGTCAGCACCAGGAACCCGGTGTCACCGCTGGTGACGGTGGCCGTGTGGCCGGCGATGTCCGCGGCGGGAACGACACCGGCGCTCCCGGTCGTGCTCGTGGAGCTGCTCGTCGACGAGGAGGTCGACCCCGTGGTGGTGGCGCCGGTCGAGCCCGCCGAGCCGGTGGCGCCAGTCGAGCCCGTCGAACCGGTCGAGCCCGTCGAACCAGTGGCGCCCGTCGAACCGGTCGAGCCCGTCGAACCAGTGGCCGCACCGCTCGAGCTGCTGCTGCTGGAGGAGCTGCCGGAGGAGACCGTCCCGCCGACCAGGGTGCTGATCGACATCACGGTGCCGTTGGCCGGCGCCTTCAGCGTGGTGCCGTCAAGGGTGCGCTGCGCGGAGTCGACCTGGACCTGCGCCGATGCGACCTGGGAGTTGGCGGAGGCCAGCTGGGCCGCGGTCGGCGGTGCGCTGGTCACTGCCTGCTGCGCGACCTGGCTCTTGTACGACAGCTGAGCCGATGACACCTGCTGCTCCGCCTGCGCCAGCGCCTGCTCGTCCTTCAGCGCGGTCGAGGCCTGCTGCTGCTGGGCCTGGGTCAGGGCACTGGAGGTCTGGGTCAGCGTCTGGTTGTCCTGGTCGACCTTGGTCTGGTCGGCGGTCACGTTCTTGGTGTTGCTGACCTTGTCGGTCGCGAGGGTCGCCGTGTCGGTGGCGAGGGTCGCCTTGGCGGCGGTGACTGCGGCCTGCGCCGAGCTCACGGCGGCCGTCGCGTTCGCGGCGTCATTGGCGTTGCTCTTCTGGGTGAAGGCCACGTTGTCCTGCGCCTGGGTGATCTGCGCCGCCGACTGCTGGAGCTGCACCTGGGCGGCGGCCTTCTGCTGCGGCGTCTGCCCCTGCAGCAGCACGGCCAGGCTGGCCTTGGCGCTGGCGAGCGAGTTCTTGGCAGTGGTCAGGGACTCCTGCTGGGAGGTGTCGTCCACCTTGGCCAGCACCTGCCCGGTCTTCACCGTGTCCCCGACCTTGACGTACACGTAGCGCAGCGTCCCGCCCGTGACGAAGCCGAGGCCCAGGTCGCTGGGCGAGATCAACGCACCTGAGGCGGACACCGTGGCGACCACGGTGCCCTTGGCCACGGTGCCCGTACGGACTTTGCTTGCTGCGCTGGAGCTGCTCGTGCCGACGGAGGTGTAGGCGATGCCCACAGCAACGGCGAGCACGACGACCAGACCGGAGTTGACCACCAGCGTCTTGCGCCGGCGAAGAATCGGAAGCGACATGTGACGAGACTCGGCATCAGTGCTGGGACCGGGCTGTCGCAAACCTGGGAGACGGCTGTGAGTCCGTTGAGCAGGCCCGGGACGTCGAAGCGCCCGGCCAGGGCTGCCCGGCCGGGCGCTGTCGTACGTCCGGTCGGGTCAGGTGCCGGTGCCAGGGGTGGCAGGGGCCGACTGCGGTGCCCGCTGGCCGTGGCCGGCGCCGCCGGGCCCGCGCAGGAAGCCGCCTTCGGGCAGGTTCGGCAGGTTCTGCTGCAGCTCTGTGGTGTCGGTGACCCGGTCGACCGTGCCCGTGCTGCCGCTCAGCGTGGCGCTCACGACGACCTGATCGCCCTTCTTGACCGACGTGATGCCGTCGCGTTGGGCGTCGACGGTGGTGCCGGCCTTGACCACGTAGGTGAACGTGAAGCCGTCCTTGCTGGTCACGGCGAGCGACGTGGAGCTGACGCTGTTGACGGTGCCGGTCTGCACCTGGACGGTCTGGTAGCCACCGCCGCTCTTGGCCACGACGAACGTGCCATGGAGTACGGGACCCGCGCCGCCGATGCCGGCCCCGCGGCCGAGCCCGCCGAAGATCTTCCCAGGCCCGCCGCCCCGCAGGCCCTTGGCGGGGCCGGGCGTCGGGGCACCTTCGGAGGTGGGAGCGGCGCCCGGACTCGCCGAGCTCGACGGCGAGCCGGAGGTGGCGACCGCGATCCCGCCGGCCCCGACGACCAGGGCGACGCCGACGCCGGCGGCTGCGCCACGTGCTCTGCTCCGCGACCTCCGCTGGCCGGGCAGCTCCCCCGGCGGAGGCGGCGGCGTGCTACCCGTACCGAAGTCACCCATGTCCTCGACCATGTGCAAGCCTCCCTGCCTCGACGCGCTGACCAGAGCACCCCCGTGCGTCGACCATCGGCCGGTCAACTGAACGGAACCTGAAGCCGGGCTGTGAAAACTGCGCCCCGGGCGCCAGCCCGGCGAGCCACCGGCTGCTGGAGTACTGGGTCAACAGCCCCCAGGAGCTGCTGAATTTCCCCCGAGCCCACCCTCGCTGGGGCACCATGACGGTGTACTCGGCGGAGGTGGGCTTGGTGGTCAGGGGGTCACACCGCAGGGCGCGGCCGGCTGCGGAGCGCTGGTGGTGGTTCCTGCTGGTCACCTCACCGGCCTGGCTGCAGGTGGCGTTGCTGCCGGTCGTCGGCGGTGGAACACCCGTCTACAACGGCGCTGTCATCGCCCTCGGCATCGGCTTTCTCCTCTACCTGGGCTACTTCGCCTGGAACCGGCGCCGGCATGCCCGGATGCGCCGCTTCGACGGGACCGGCGTGGACACCGGGGCCGGCTGAGCGGCTGCGCCCCGGGGCGTGGGACGGGCGTCGGTTCCGCCCGCCCCACGCGGTCAGGGGCTACTCGTTGCCGTTGAACTGGTGGTCGACGGCACCCGGTGCGTCAGCGTGGCCGCCGGGCGCGTCGGTCTCCGTGCCGGGGGCCTCGGGAGACTCGACGCCGGCCTTCTCCGCCGTGCCCGTGGCGGACGCGGCAGCGTCGGGCGTGGTCTGGTCGCCCTGCTGCAACGTGTCGCCGTCGACGCCTGTGGCGGGCGGCTCGGTGACCACCGCGGGCTGTCCGCCGGTGCCGCTGGTCACCGTCGCGGGCGCGACGGTTGGCGACTTGACGGTCGGCGCCTGGGCCTGGGTGGTCGACGCGTAGGCGGCGCCGGTCCCCAGCACCGCTGCGGCCAGGGTGGAGCTGGCGACGAGCGCCATGGTCCTGCTGCTGAACTTCTTCATCTGACGTGCCCTTCTGACTCGCTGATCCCGGCGGAGGGCTCCGCAGGACCTGTTCAGGTTGCGGCGGGCAGGCTGAATCCCCGCTGAGGCTTGCTGAGAGAGCGCTCAGGCAGCTGTCACTACGCTGAAAGCGCTGGTCTGCCTGGGAGGAAGCCGTGGCACGAGTGCTCGTCGTCGAAGACGAAGCGAGCATCGCCGACGCGCTCAGCCGGGGGCTCGGAGCCGAAGGATTCGCCGTTGACGTGGCGGGCGACGGCGATGAGGGACTGTGGAAGGCGACCACCCAGCCGTACGACGTGGTGCTGCTCGACGTCTTGCTCCCGGTGCTGTCCGGCTACGAGGTGCTGAGGCGGATGCGAGCCGCATCGGTGTGGACACCGGTGCTCATGGTCACGGCCAAGGACGGCGACCATGACATCGCTGACGCCCTGGACATCGGCGCCGACGACTATCTCACCAAACCCTTCAGCTTCGTCGTGCTGGTAGCGCGGGTTCGTGCCCTGCACCGGCGCGGAGGCCGGGAGCGTCCACCCCTGCTCACCGCCGGTGATCTCGTCCTGGACCCGCCCCGGCGCCGCTGCCAGCGAGCCGGTGTGGACGTACCGCTCACTGCCCGGGAGTTCTCGGTCCTGGAGGCTCTGATGCGCCGAAGCGGTGAGGTGGTGACCAAGACCGAGCTGCTGCAACAGGTGTGGGACGAGCACTTCGACGGTGACCCGAACGTCGTCGAGGTCTACGTCGGCTACCTGCGGCGCAAGCTCGACGCGCCGTTCGGCCGACACACCATCAGCACCGTGCGCGGCGCCGGCTACCGGCTCAACAGCGACGGCGGCTAGCGCCATGAGGTCGAGCTGGGGCTCGTGGTCGTTGCGCGCCCGCCTGACGGCGGCCGCGACGGCAACCATCGCAATCGTGCTGGTCTGCGCGAGTCTCCTGCTGGTGTGGCGGGTCCACGCCGGTCTCGTCGCGAGCGTCGACGACACCGCACGACGTGAGTCGTTGGCCGCGGCCGACCAGGTCAACGGGGCCGCGCACCCCACGTTGGCCCGTCCGGTGGGACAGTCGGAAGCGGTGCAGGTGCTGGACAGTGCCGGACGGGTCGTGGCCGCCTCCTCCTCCATCGAGGGGGAGCCGGCGCTGTTCTCCTTCTCAGCCGACCCGACCCGGTTGAACCCTCAGCTCCGTACCGTCAGCGGGACACCCCTCGGTGAAGGCCCGTCGCGAGTGGCGGTCGTCGCGACGAGTAGGGCCCCGCGCTACCAGGTCTTCGTGGTCATCCCGCTGAACCAGGTCTCCACCAGCACCGCCCAGCTGGCGGCGGCACTCGGCGCTGGAGTGCCCGCGCTGCTGGCGCTGCTCGCCGGTGCGACCTGGTTGCTGACCGGCAGAGCACTGCGCCCGGTGGAGCGGCTACGGCGACAAGCGGCCGACATCACCGTCACTGATCTCCACCGCCGAGTGGATGTTCCCCCGGGCGGCGGGGAGCTTGGCCGGCTGGCAGACACCCTGAACGATCTGCTCGACCGTCTGGATGACTCCATGGCCCGGCAGCGACGGTTCGTCGCCGACGCGGCGCACGAGCTGCGCAGCCCGGTCGCGGCGATCCGTGCCCAGCTCGAGGTCAACGACCGGGTCAGCCACCCGGGGCGGCCGGCAACGGCTGCGACCACCGAGAGTGTCCGGCTGTCCCAGCTCGTCGAGGACCTGCTCGCCCTCGCCCAGCTGGATGCCCGGCCCGAACCGCGATCCGAGCCGGTCGACCTCGACGACCTCGCGCACGGCGAGGCCAGCCTGCTGCGGAACCGGACCACTCTCGCCGTCGACACCCGGTCGGTGCGCCCGGTTCAGATCCTGGGCGACCCGGGCCTGTTGAGTCGGGCGTTGCGGAACCTGCTGGACAACGCCGCCCGGTACGCCGTGAGCCGCATCACCGTCGACGTCCTCAGGGCGGGCGACTGCGCCGAGGTCGTCGTAGCCGACGACGGACCCGGCATCCCGGCGGCCGACCGGCTTCGGGTGCTGGAACGCTTCACCCGGCTGGACATCGCCAGAGCCCGCGACAGCGGTGGCGTCGGGCTCGGGCTGGCCATCGTCAACGACGTCGTGACCGCCCACGGCGGCCGCGTCACGATCCGGGACAACGAACCGGGCACTCGCGTGACCATGACCTTGCCGCTGGCACCCTGAGCCGGCAGGGCCTGGGAAAACCTCGAGCCGGCCTGGGCACTGGGCGCCCGGCCGGCTCGTTGGTTGGTGGGCAAGGGGGGAGTTGAACCCCCACGTCCTCACGGACACACGGACCTGAACCGTGCGCGTCTGCCATTCCGCCACTTGCCCCGCAGGTACAGCACTGTCCACAGACAGCGTCGCTGAGG
>JAWWOM010000044.1:0-16793 GCA_033851655.1 Frankiales bacterium | reverse complement strand
TTCGAGGAGGAGGCATTCGACGCCGAGGGCCACTTGAGACAGCCGAAAGAGCTGTCCATCAACAAGATCGGGCATGCCGAGCACGACGTCGACCCGGTGTTCTCGGCCTTCTCCCGCCAGCCCGCGTTCGCCGCGATCGCCGGCGACCTCGGCTTCACCGATCCGCTGCTGCTGCAGTCGATGTACATCTTCAAGCAGCCCAAGATCGGCGGCGAGGTGGTCAACCACCAGGACGCGACGTTCCTCTACACCGACCCGGTGACGGTGACCGGCTTCTGGGTGGCGCTGCAGGACGCGACGCTGGAGAACGGCTGCCTATGGGCACTTCCCGGCGGGCACAAGACCACGCTGCGCCAGCGGTTCGCCGTCAACGACGACCGGACGACACGGTTCGACGTGCTCGACCCGTCCCCGTTGCCACCGTCGGACGACCCGGCGATGGTGCCGCTGGAGGCCAAGGCGGGAACGCTGGTCCTGCTGCACGGCCTGCTGCCGCACGCCTCCGGCCCGAACCGCTCGGCGAGGTCCCGGCATGCCTACTCGGTGCACCTCGTCGACGGCACCGCCGACTACCCCGCGGACAACTGGCTGCAGCGACCGCCGGACCAGCCCCTCCGCGGTTTCTGAGGCCGTTCACGGAAGGCGCCACTCCGCGTGGACCTGGTGTGAGCCGGCCTGACCGACGTGCACGGCGATGGCGCCGGCTGCAGCTCGGGTCACGGTGCCGCCGGTGACGACCAGGTACGGGGACCAGCCGAGCCGGATCGTGTAGTCACCAGGGGCCGCCGACGTGAAGTTCACGCCGGTGTCGGTGAGCCGGACGTCGGTTGCCGGAGGCCCGGCGATCAGCGGGGCCGGATGGTGAACTGCATAGAGCTTCCAGTGCCGGTCGCTCCACACCTGCTGCAGGTACGGCAGTCCCGCGTTGACCAGCGCGGCCTCGGCGATGGCCGCGAAGTCCAGTGGAGCGCCGATGGGCACGGCGACGTAGGCAACCGCGTTGCGATCAAGGAAGGCCCGGTACGACGACGGGTTGAGCGCCCGCGTCTGGTAGAACTCCGGGTTCAGCGCCGCGTCTGTTTGCCGTTCCCAGCCGCGGGCCGGCTCGACGGCCGGCAGCAGCCTGGTCTGCGGCCAGTGTGACGCCACGTCGACGATCTCCACCCTGACCCCGGCGATGCCCGGCAGGGACAGCAGCTGGCCGCGCAACCCCGCGACGAACTGCTCCGAGCCGCCGGCGCTGCTCGCGGTCGCCAGCTCACCGAACAGGTTGCCCACCGGGGTGACCGCAAGGACGGCCGCGGCAACGGCCAGGTACCGCCGGCTCAACCGGGCGTTCGCCACAGCGGCAGGCAGGGCCGCCAGCAGGGCGAGCCGGGTGACGTTCGTGCCGATCGCGGTCGGCGAGAAGAAGACGATCAGCATGGCCGCCGCAGCCAGGGCCGCCGCGAGACGCAAGGTGCGGCCTACCGGCAGGCACGCCAGCACCGCCGCCGCGGTGAGCACCGGCAGCAAGGACGCTCGGCCGAACGGCTCGTAGCCGGCGGCGTGGCCGGCGGCCAGCCCCCACAGCAACGCCAGGCCGGAGGCCGTACCGACCACCACCGCGCACCAGGCCCGCCGCCGCCCTGAGTCACTCGCGACTCCGGCCACGGCAGGAACCATTGCCAGGACACCGGCGATCGGGCTGGTCAGTGTCGCCACCACCGCCAGCACGAACGCGGCGGAGGCATGCCGTCTGCAGGCCAGGCTGAAGCTGCACAGGACGAGGACGACGCCTGCGGCGAACGTGGTCCGACCCACGACAACGTCGGCTGCCGCCGTCAGCACGAGCGCGCAGCCGCCCCACGCCGGACGACGTGCCCTCGCCAGCAGAGGCACAGCGGCCACGGGGGTCGCCACCAGGGCGAGGGCACCCGACCACACCGGCCCGAACCACCCCAGCAGGAACGGGGTGGTGAGGCTGTAGGAGGTCGTCGGGGTGCCGCCGTACCAGCCGGTCCACCAGGGCACATAGCCGCTGCGGCTGAACAGCTGCGCGCGGGCCGTCTGGGCCGCGAGGTCCCCGGCCGCCGGAGGCGCGAGAACGTAGACCACCGCGAGAACAGCAGCCAGCAGCACCGGGACGGCGATGCTGTTGGCAGGCAGGGGAAGGCGCAGACCCTGCCGCCTCCCCGGTCCGCCGGAGGGTCGGCTGCTGCGCAACAGCTCGACGGTCATGCCGGGCCACGTGCGCGGTGGTAGGTCGTGGGTCCGGACATCGCCTGCAGGCTAGCCGAAGCCTGCTGTGCGTCGGCTGAGAACCTCGGGGGTTCTGCGCCCACTCAAGCTGCCTGTTACGACGCGGGGTTCGTCACCAGGTCCCGGTCGTCGCGGCCGGCCCGCTCCGGACGCTGCACGTCGCTGCGGGTCTTGGCCACGTACGCGACAAGGGCGACGATGAGCACCGTCGTCAGGGCGGTCACCGTGCCGTCACCCCAGCCGAGGCCGCCGGCCTTGGAGTGCGGTTTGCCGAGCCAGTCGGCGAAAGAGGCGCCGAGTGGTCGGGTGAGCACGTACGCCGCCCAGAAGGCGACGACACCGTTCAGCCGGAACTTCCACCAGGCGATTCCCGGAAGCGTGATGGCCACGGCGAAGAGCACGCCGGAGGCGAAGAAGCCCCAGTGGAACACGTACGCCGTCAGGTCGCCGACGGCCGTGCCGAGCGCGAAGGTCGCCAGAACCGTTATCCAGTAGAAGCTTTCCCGACGCTGGGTCACGATGCTGTGAATCGACAGGGTGCCTTCGCTGCGGTACCACACGGTCAGGACCACGACGACGGCAAGGGCGTAGAACGTGCTCGAGACCGTGTACGGCACGCCGAGAATCTTGTGCGGCCCGTCCGCCGCCATGGTGCCGAACACGGCGACCATCACGACCGTGAACCAGTAGACCGGAGCCTCGTACCGCTCGGTGCGGAACTGCAGCCACAGCGCCACCGCCAGCCCCACCAGGCCGACGAACCCGGCGAGGGCGATGTTGATGCCGGCCATCCAGTCGGAGGCGGCCTCGCCCATGCCGGTGGTGAGGACCTTGATCACCCAGAAGATCACCGTGATCTCGGGCACCTTGGCGGCGACCGGCTGGCGGAGACCGGCGATCAGGTCGGCCTTCAACGACATGCTGGTCCTCTCGGCGGCTGGCCTGGGTCCGGTCCAGTGAAACATCCCGAGGTGTCGTGCCGATGAGACCTGTCTGAGAACCTCTGGACCCGGTGCGGGGCTCAGCGCCGCCGCACCGGATCCAGCCGGTGATCGACAGGGCCTAGTGCAGCGCCAGCACCGGCGTGCCCTCGCGGTTGACCGCCTGCAGCGACCGGGGGTTGATCCCGAGCACCGACAGGATGGTCGGGGCGATCTGCGTCGTCTCGACGGCGGCGGCAACCGTGCCTGGCCTGACCGAGGGGCCGGCGACGATCAGCGCGACGTGCCGGTCCTGCGGGTCGTTGCCGCCGTGCTCGGCGATCTTCCCGGTGCCGCCGGTGTAGACCACGCCGTGCTGGGCGATGCCGATGAGGTCAGGCACCCGCGAGTCGGTGTGCGAGGCGCCGATGAACGCTGCGGCGGCAAGCCCCCCGTACACCTTGGACAGGCCGCCGCTGGTGTACGCCTTGGCGGTTCCGGCCGCGTTGGTCGCCTTGGCCTTGCCGTCGGTGGCCGTCCCGTCCCCGGAGTAGCCGGTCAGGAACGCCGTGGCGAAGTCCGCGGCCTTCTGCGAGCGGTCGCTGAGCCAGAGCAGCATCCCGTCGTCGTCGGAAGCGCCGGCCACGAGGTCGGATCCGTTGTGGCCGGCAGCCTTCCAGGCGGCGTTCAGTGCGTCGATCACCGCGCCGTCGTCGATGCGGGTCAGCGCGGCCGGGTCCTCAGGTGACTGGCCGTGCTTGGCCGACAGGATGACCGTCGTGGAGGTGGCCAGCTGGTGGTCCTTGAGCGCCGAGGTCAGCCGGCCCACCTGGGTGTTGATGAAGCCCAGCGCACTGGAGAGCAGCGGACCAGGAGTAACCCCATCGGCGAGGTAGCCGCCGGCCAGCCCCCCGGAGGTCGGCAGCTTCTGGGCGGTGGACACGCTCTGGAAGTTCATCCCGAAGATGTTCGGAACGCCGACCTTGCGGCTGCCGGAGTGGTCGTAGCCGTTGATCTCGTTCAGCACCGCAGCGACCTTGTAGCCGTCGTACTGCTGGGTGTCGGCATTGTTGGTCGTCCAGTCACCGGTCGCCGTGTCGCTGTTGATCTCGGGGGTGAAGAGGTCCTGGATGCCGGTCCCGGACGGGCCGTTGAGGATGTCGTAGGCCGCGTGCTTGTCCGACCATGCCGTACGGAGACCGTGCTGCCGGGCCACCTCGAAGATGGTGTTCACCCGGACGTACTGGTGCGGGTAGACCGGTAGGCAGGTCCTGGGGTCGACCGGCAGGGCCGCCGGGTTCAACAGGGTCTGCGGCGTGCTCGTCATGGACAGGATGCTGCCGGGCAGCCCGGTCAGACCCTGGCCCGCGTCCAGCTTGGTCAGGTCGCGGTCAGCCGTCTCCTCGTAGTGCACCATGGTGCCCGGCTTCGCCGTGGTGCAGTCGACGGTGCCTGGCGGCATCAGCGCATGGTTGTACGAGACGTCGTAGTAGACGCCGGTCGTCTTCGGGTTGCCGCCGGTCACCTGGGCGACCATGCCGGGGAAGGAATCCGACGGGAACGGTGTGCTCGCGTTGCTGAACTGCTTGCTCCGCTTGACGAGTGCGGCCAGCGCGGACGACGGGTGCACCTTGACGTACCAGGCCAGGTCCGACTGGTGGAGCCCGTCGACGGAGAGCAGCAGGACGTGCTTGCCGGTCCTGGCCGGCGAGGCGGCGATGGCCTGGGCCGACAGACCGGCCGCCAGCAGGCTCGCGGCGGCGGCGAGCGCCCCGCCACGTCGATAGCGATGCGCCATGGTGTCGATGTCCCTTCCGGGTGTTTCGTGCCGGTCTGTTACCGGCGCACGGAGCAGGTCTATCGACGGCAGATGACCGCGTGGTGCGGCTTGGGCGAACGCCTGATGAACAGCCCGGATATGTCCGGCCCTGCGCTCCTGACCGCGCTAGACCTCAGCCGTCAGCGGCAGGGTCAGCCGGATCTCTGCTCCACCGCCGGGCCGGTTGGCGGCGGTGGCATGTCCGCCGTGTGCCTCGGCGACAGCCTGCACGATCGCCAGTCCCAGGCCACTGCCGCCGCTGTCGTCGCTCCGCGCGCGGTCCGGGCGGGTGAACCGCTCGAACGCCCTCGGCAGGAACTCCTCGGCGAACCCGGGACCGGAGTCGCAGACGCTGATGTGTACGGCGCCCGGCTCCAGCGCGGCCTCCAGCACGACCAGGCCGCCACGTCCGGTGGCGCGCAACGCGTTGGCCAGCAGGTTGTCCAGCGCATGCCGGATCCGGTCGGCGTCGAGGTCGCCGCGCACGCCGGATGCCGCATGCACCTCGAGGGTCACCCCAGCCTCTGCAGCAGCGAGGGCCCGTACGGCGGCAGCCTGACGCAGCAGCGGCTCGACCAGGATCCGGGACTTGACCACCTGCAGCTCACCGTCGTCGGACCGGGCCAGGAACAGCAGGTCGTTGGCGAGGCGGGCCAGCCGTTCGACCTCCTCGGCCGCCGCAGCGACAGCGGCAGCCAGCTGCTCGCGGGTCCGCTGGGGCCGGTCGGCCAGCTCGAGCTCCATCTGCAGCACCGCCAGCGGACCACGCAGCTCGTGCCCGGCGTCGGCCACGAACCGGCGCTGCCTGGCCAGCCCGTGGGCAAGTCTGTCCAGGAGGGCGTTGAACGTCGTCCCGAGCGCGGCGAGCTCGTCCCTGCCGGGTGGCACGCGGACCCGTACCGACAGGTCGTCTGCGGTCATGCCCTCGACGGACCGGCGCATCCGCTCGACCGCGCGCAGTGCCGCAGAGCCGAGCATCCAGGCACCTGCGGCCGACAGCAGCACGATGAGGGCACCGGCGACGAACAGGCTGTGCCGCAGGCTTTCCACGGTCTCATGCATCTCGACCAGCGGCGCGGCGACGATCACGGTCCACACCCCGTCGGGCCGGGTCACCGGCTCGGCGAGGACACGGTACGGGATCCCGTCCGCCGACGTGGTCCTCAGCACGGTGCGGCCGTTGCGCAGCGAGGTCTCGGCCGCCGGGCCGAGCAGCGCTGCGCCGGTGAGCGAGGGCGACTCCTCGGCGATCGATCCGTCGGGACGGAGCACCCTGGTCAGCAGCCCACCGGCGTCGCTGGTGCTGGGCACGGCCGGAGCGGTGGGCGAGGTCGGGCCGGAGAGCGAGCCGAGTCCGGCCCGCAGCGGGACGACCCGACTGAGCACCGACGCGTCGGTCGCGTCGAGCAGCCCGATCCTCAGCTCGCGCTGGTAGAGCAGCCCGCCGAGGGCGACCACGAGCACCGAGGCGAGGGTGAACATCGCGGTCAGCCGCAGCCGCAGCGGCATCTCAGCCGGCCGGTGGCAACGGGCGCAACCGGTAGCCGATGCCCCGTACCGTCTCGAGATCGTCCCAGTCGGCCACCTCGGCGAGCTTGCGGCGGAGGCTGCCGACATGCTGGTCGACCACGTTGCTGCGGGGATCGGCTGCGATGTCCCAGACCTCCGTCAGCAGTCTCGAACGGCTGAAGACCTCGCCGGGGTGCCGGACGAACAGCTCGATCAGGTCGAACTGGGTCGGCGCCAGAATCACTTCCTGGTCGGTGTTCCAGACCCGCCTCGCCGACGGATCGACCCGTAGCGCGCCGTTGGTCAGCGTGGCCGGCCGTTCCGGAGCCCCGCGGCGGACCAGTGCCCGGAGCCTGGCGGTGAGCTCGGCGAAGGCGAACGGCTTGACCAGGTAGTCGTCAGCGCCGCACTCGAGTCCCCGTACCCGCCAGTCCACCTCGTCGCGGGCCGTCAGCATCAGCACGGGCGTCCAGCGACCGGCCCGGCGCATGTCCGAGCACACCTCGAAGCCGTCGGCGCCGGGCAACATCACGTCGAGGACGACCGCATCGTAGGAACGCTCGGCCGTGAGCTCCATCGCCTCGAGCCCGTCACCCGTCACGTCGACGACGTAGCCCTCCTCGACCAGCCCACGCTGGAGCAGCAACGCCATGCGGGCATTGTCCTCGACCACCAGGAGGCGCATCCCAGGATGATGTCTCGCCCAGGATGTAGCCCGGATGAAAGTCTCGTGAAGTGGGTCAGGCGGAGACCAGGTCAGCGTCGTCCAGCGGGTCGATGGCCCGCGTACGGTCGATCCGGCTGACCGAGAGGAAGACGACCAGGACCAGGATGGCGGTGAGGAAGATCACGCTGGTCAGCACGGTGCCGAGACCGAGCCCGCCGTCTGCCGTCGCCTGCGAGAGATAGTCGCCGATCGAGGCGCCGAGCGGGCGGGTCAGGATGTACGCCAGCCAGAACGCGAGCACGGCGTGCGACGCCAGCCTGGCCTGGTGCACCGAGGTCCTGCGCTGGAGCGCGAAGTGCACGGCGGTGACCAGGGCGATCAGCCCGGCGAAGAGCAGCGCCGACTGCCAGTAGCCCACACTCAGCCGCTCGGCGGTGAGGTCCCCGGCCGCCGTGCCCAGCGCGAAGGTGAACAGGATCGCCAGCCAGTACCAGGACTCCCGGCGGCGCGTGGTGATGCTGTGGATCGACAGCGTCTTCTCACTCGCGTACCAGCCGGCGAAAACCGCTGCCAGGACGAACGAGAAGACCACCGTCGTGGTGACCAGCGAGATCCCGACGTTGTCGGTGAGGTTGTCGGTGATCAGGGTGCCGACGACGCTGATGAGCACGACGCAGAGCCAGTAGAGACCCGGGACGTAGACCCTCGAACGGAACTGGAACGCCAACGCGACCAGCAGCCCAGCCGTCATGACCCACGTCGTGTTGGTCAGGCCCAGGTTGAGCTGCTGGTTGAGGTTGTCCGCAAACGTCTCCCCCACCGTGGTGCACAGGATCTTGATGATCCAGAAGTAGAGCGTGATCTCGGGCACCTTGTTCAGCAGCTGCCGGGGTGCGCCTGAGGGGACCGGGCGGATGGCGTCAGAAGTCATGGCGAGGAACCTAATGATCATTGATGTGCTCCCCGTGAGCCTGCAGTGACGCACAGTGCCTGCTATTACTCAGATCTCATTCATCCGCAACACATCCGGCACCCGTAGCGTCCTGTCGGATGAAACCGTTGCGGCGGCACTGGCACCATGTTGCACTGCTCGTGCTGGCGGTGCTGTGCGCGTTGGCCTACGGTCCGCACAGCGGTCAGTCGTGGCACTTCTTCGTCGAGGGCAGCCGCTCCCTGTTCTGTACGGACGGCTCGGCCAGCTGTGGCCTCCAGGTCTACGCAGCCCACCCTGAGCTGCAGATCGGGCCGCTGAGCTTTGTCGTCGCTGCCGTACTCCCCGGCGAGGACGGCGCCGAGCTCGCCGAGCTGATCATGATGCTGGCGGGGCTGGCAGCCCTGCTGGCGGTTGAGCACGATGCCCGTGCGACTGCCGGTCCGGTGCTGCGAGAACGACTGCAGCGCAGGGTCTTCCTGGCCGGCGTGGTGTTCGTGCCCGCCTGGGCCGACCTCTCGGTGCGGTTCGCGCACCTGGACGACGTCCTCGCGCTGACGTTCACCGCCCTGGCCGTCCGCGCGGTCGCCCGCGGGGGGTCCACGTCCGTCGGATGTCTGCTGGCCCTGGCCACGCTGTCCAAGCCCTGGGCCATCGCCTTCCTGCCGTTGGCCTTTGCCGTGCCGGCCGGACGACGGATGCGGACGGTGGTCTGGGCGGTGGCGCCCGTGGCCATCGTCGCCGGCCTGTTCGTCGCCGCGGATCCGGGCACGCTGACGGCAGCCCGGTTCGGCATCCCGAACGCGCCGTCATCCTCACTGCGTGTTCTCGGCGTGAGTGCCCCCACGACACCCTCCTGGGACCGGCCGGCGCAGTTCCTGGCCGGGCTCGCACTGGGCAGCATCGCCGTCGCGCGCGGCCGATGGGCAGCGGTGGTGATGGTTGCGGCCGCCGCCAGGATCGCGCTCGACCCCGGCGTCTACAGCTACTACACCGCCGCCATCCTGCTGGGGGCGGTCGTCTGGGACGTGCAGGCCCGCAAGGGACGCGACTTCCCGGCGTGGTCCTGGCTGGTCTTCGGCGCGCTGTTCCTGTGCCGTTACCTTCCGCTGGGTGCCACGACGCTGGGGGCGCTCCGGCTCGGGGTGTGCATCGCCGTCGTCGCAGCGGCCCTGTTCACCTCCCGGCCGCTGGGCAGCGCGCTGTCGTGGGCGGCTCCGGACCGGGCGGCGCAGCCGGAGCCGCCACGGCGTAACGTGAACGCTCGATGAGCATCGTCAGTGACACCGTCGACCAGATCCTGACCCTGCACGGCCTGCCTGCGTACGGTCTCGTCGGCACGCTCGTCTTCGCCGAGGCGGCGCTGTTCGTCGGATTCGTGCTGCCCGGCGAGACCGCCGTCATCCTCGGCGGCGTCCTGGCCAACCGGCACCAGGTCTCCCTCACCGGGGTCCTGGTGATCGCCGTCGTGGCGGCCATCATCGGCGACAGCGTGGGCTACGAGGTGGGCCGGCACTTCGGGACCCGGCTGCTCAAGCTGGGGATCTTCGACCGGCACCGGGAGAGCTTGGAGAAGGGGCAGAAGGCGCTCAAGCGCAACGGCGGCAGGGCGGTCTTCCTCGGCCGGTTCACCGCCTTCCTCAGAGCCGTCATGCCGGGCCTGGCGGGCGCCTCCCGGATGCCCTACCGGCGGTTCCTGGCCTTCAACGCCCTCGGCGGCCTGGTGTGGGCCGGCGCCTTCACCCTGCTCGGCTTCCTCGCCGGCGAGAGCTACCACCAGGTGCAGAAGGTCGCCGGCACGGCCAGCGAGATCATCCTCGGCCTGGTCGTGCTCGCCGTCATCGTGCTGGTGATCCGCCGCCGCCGGGCGGAGCGGTCCTGACCGTTGCCGGCTCGGGCGGCGGGGTCAACGTCCGCTGGAGCCAGGCGGTTGTCGCCGTCCTGGCCGTCGCCTCGGCCTCCGGACCCGCCCCCACATGGTCGAGGGCGAGGAGCACCGCCCCCACCACCGGCGCGTCGGTGACGACCCGCAGCGTGACGTCGGGGGCCTCGGTACGGATCCTGCGCTCGATGTCGGCGAGCAGGTCCGCGTGACCGGCGCGGAGGACACCGCCGCCGAGGACGACGTCCGCCTTTGCCGCCAGCAGGCTCAACCGGCGTAGCGACACCGTGGCCATGCCGGCGATCTCCAGAGCCAGCCGGTCCACCAGCTTGACCGCAGCCCAGTCACCTGCCGCTGCCTCTGCGAACACCAGCGGGGTGAGCTCGGCCAGCCGGTGCTCGTCCAGCCGGCCGAAGTGCAGGGCCTCGCCGACGGCCATCACGGTCGGCAGCCCGAAGTGCCCGGCGACCGCAGCGGAGAGCGACGACGGGTCCGCCCGGCCGTCCTCGCTGCGGGCGGCCCACCACAGCGCCTTCTCTCCCAGGTGGCCACCGCCACCCCAGTCACCGCTGATCGGGCCCAACGAGGGGAACCGTGATGTGGCGCCGTCACGGCGTACACCGACGCAGTTGATGCCCGTACCGCAGATCACGGCGACCGCATCCGGGTTGCTGGTGCCGGCCCGCAGCAACGCGAACACGTCGTTGTCGACGACATGGGTCGGCGCCCAGCCGGCGGCCTGAACCCGCTGCTCGACCTGCTCGACCTCCAGCGGCAGGTCGACACCGGCCAGGTAGACCCCTGCGTGCCCGGCGACCGGGCCGTTGCCGGGCGCCAGCCCGCACTGGCGGCCTGCTTCCTCGACCAGCGCCTGGATCCGGCTCATCGCCAGCTCGATGCCGATCATCTGGGGGTTGGTGCCCCGTCCGCGCGCGTGAGCCAGCAGCCGGCCGGTCGCATCGGCCAGCAGCACGTCGGTCTTGCTGCCCCCGCCGTCGACGGCGAGAACCGCCGGACGGGTCACCGGGCCCACGGCAGAAAGCCGGAGTTGGCCGCGAGCAGCAGGTCCGTGAGCCGCTCCGCCCGGTCGACCTGTCCGACCAGCGGGTGGGCGAGCAGCGCGCGGAACACCCGCTCTCTGCCGCCGTGCAGGGCCGCGTCGAGGGCCAGCTCCTCGTACGCGGCGACATGCTGCACCAGTCCCCCGTACAAGGTCTCCAGCTGCGCCACCGGAACCGGCCTCGGGCCCTGACTGCCGACCGTCGCGGGGACCTCGATCACCGCATCGGCCGGCAGGCCGGAAAAGGTGCCGTTGTTGCGCAGGTTGACGACCTGCACGTCACCTCGGTCGGAGAGCAACGAGGCGACGAGATCGACTGCTGCCTCGGAGTAGTAGGCGCCGCCGCGTTGCTCGAGCAGAGCCGGCTTGGTGTCCAGCCTCGGGTCGGCGTAGAGCTCGAGCAGCTCGCTCTCGATGGCGGCGACCCGCTCCGCCCGGGACGGCTCGGCCCGCTGCTCCTCGACGACCCTGTCGTGCTGATAGAAGTAGCGCAGGTAGTAGGACGGGACGACGCCGAGCCGCTGGATCAGCGGCAGCGGCAGCCCGGAGCCGCCGGCGACCGCCTCGCCGTGGTCGGCGATCAGCCGGGGCAGCACATCCGCACCGTCGAGGGTGACCGCGCGGGTCCAGGTGAGGTGGTTCAGCCCGACATGGTCCAGCGAGAGGCGGGCGGAGTCGACTCCGAGCATCTGGGCCCAGCGGCGCTGGTTGCCGATGGCCACGTTGCACAACCCGACGGCCCGATGCCCGGCGTCGAGCAACGCGCGGGTGACGATGCCGACCGGGTTGGTGAAGTCGACGATCCAGGCCTCCGGCTTGGCCAGCTTGCGTACCCGCTCCGCGACGTCGAGGACCACCGGCACCGTACGCAGCGCCTTGGCCAGGCCGCCGGCTCCGGTCGTCTCCTGGCCGACGCAACCGCACTGCAGCGGCAGCGTCTCGTCGACGGCGCGGGCCGCCTGCCCACCGATCCGGAGCTGGAGCAGCACGACGTCGGCGTCCGCCACCGCCGCGTCCAGGTCGTCGGTCCAGCTGACCTGCCCGGGATGCTCCTCGCGCGAGAACATCCGCCGGGCAAGGGACCCGACCAGTGCCAACCGGTCGGCCGCCGGGTCGGTGAGGACCAGCTGCTCGACCGGCAACGTGTCCCGCAACCGGGCGATGCCGTCGACCAGCTCCGGCGTGTACGTCGACCCGCCGCCCACCACGGTCAGCTTCACCCCCACCCCCCCACCAACCGCCACTTGGCGCGGGTATTGGCGTGTCGTACGGCGTGTCGCGCCACTTGGCGCAGGCCGCGCCCGACTTCGCGCCACTTGGCGCGGGTATTGGCGTGTCGTACGGCGCGTCGCGCCACTTGGCGCAGGCCACGCCCGACTTTGCGCCACTTGGCGCGGGTATTGGCGTGTCGTACGGCGCGGCGCGCCACTTGGCGCGGGCGGGGCTGGGTCATCCCTTGACTCCTGTCAGCGTGACGCCCTGCACGAAGGCTTTCTGGGCGAAGAAGAACAGCACGATGACCGGCACCATGACGAGGAGAGTGGCTGCCATGACGAGGTTCCACTGCACCTGGTAGAGCGTACGGAACTGGGAGAGCCCGTACGACAGCGTCCAGTGCGCCTTGTTCTCACTGGTGTAGAGCAACGGCCCGTAGTAGTCGTTCCAGCAGAGCAGGAACATGAACATGCCCGTCGCGGCAAGGGCAGGCTTGGCCATCGGCAGGATCACCCTGGTCATCACCTGCCACTCGCTGCAGCCGTCCACCCGGGCGGCGTCACCGTACTCGCCGGGGATGGTCAGCAGGAACTGCCGCAGCAGGAAGATGCTGAACGCGTCGCCGAAGAGGTTGGGCAGGATCAGCGGCCACAACGAGCCCGTGAGGTTGAGCTTGGCCCACATCAGGTAGATCGGCACCTGGGTCACCTGGGGCGGCAGCGTCATCGCCGCGAGAACCGCCAGGAACGCGAGATTGGCACCCCTGAACCGGATCCGGGCCATGGCATAGGCCGCGGGGACGCTCGACAACAGCATGAACAGCGTCGCAAGGACCGCGTACTCCAGCGTGTTGCCGAGGTAGGACACCATCGGCGCGGTCTCGAAGACCTTGGCGAAGTTGCCCGGATGCCACGAGTGCGGCCACAGGCTGGCCGTGCCGGCCTGTTCCGTGCTCATCATCGAGGTCAGAATGATGAACGCGAACGGCAGGACGAAGGCGAGCGCCAGCGCGACCGCGACGGAGTGCTTGGCCAGCCAGAAGAGCTTGCGCTCGGTACGGACCCTGCGCACGGAACGCATCGGCGTGACCGGCCGGGTCCCCGTGGCCAGGGCGGTCATGCCTCGGCTCCGCGGAAGGACCCGGAACGGCGGAGCAGGAAGACGATGAACCCGATCGCGATGAGGAACATCAGGACGGACATGGCGCTCGCGTAGCCCAGGTAGAAGTTGGTGAAGCCCTCCTGGTAGAGCCACTGGGAGAAGGTCAACGTCGAGCCGTTCGGGAAGCCCAGCGTCGTGGCCGTTCCGGCACCGTTGTTCGCCTGGCCACTGGCGACCTGGGCCGCCACGGTGGCCTGCGTGAAGTACTGCAGCGTCTCGATGACGCCGGTGATGGTGGCGAACAGCAGCACCGGCTTGATCGACGGGATGGTGACGTAGCGGAACCGCTGCAGGCCGTTGGCGCCGTCCAGGCTGGCGGCCTCGTACTGGTCCTGCGGGACGTCGAGCAGGCTGGCCAAAAAGATGATCATGATGTCGCCGATGCCCCACAGCCCCAGCAGCACCAGGGCCGGCTTGGACCACGTCGAGTCGGCGAACCAGCCGGGCTGGGACAGGTGCAGGACGCCCAGCACCTGGTTGACCGGGCCGACGGCCGGGTTGAACAGGAAGACGAACGCCACCGTCGCCGCCACCGGAGGTGCCAGCGCCGGCAGGTAGAACAGCGTCCGCAGCAGGCCGGCCCGTCGCTTGATCTGGGTGACGATGCCCGCCGTACCGAGCGCGAACAGGATCCGGCAGGGCACCATCACCACGACCAGCCACAGCGTGTTGCGCAGCGCCTGCCAGACCACGGGGTCCTCGGTGAAGAAGTACCGGTAGTTGCGCAGCCCCACCCACTGCGGGGAGGAGAGCAGGTCGAACCGGGTGAAGGAGAAGTAGAACGTGGCGATCAGCGGGTAGACGAAGAAGACGAGCAGGCCGATCGTCGCCGGCGTCATCAACGCCACGGTGAACAGCCGCTGGTTGCCGTGGCGACCGGTCAAGGCGCGGTGCCGAGCTTCAGCGCGTCGTTGATCTGCTTGTCGACGCTGCTCAGGCCGCTCTGCAGATTGTTGCCGGCCTTGCCTGTCTGCCACTTCTCGATCCAGTTCTGGAACGTCACCTGGTAGGCGCCGCCGTTGGGGCTGGCCGGAGTGGTCGCCGTACTGGGGTTGGCGAAGATGTCCAGGAACGTCTTGAAGTTGGCGTCCGCCACCAGGTCCGGCGAGTTCAGCGCCGGGTTCCACGTCGGGACGTTCTTGATCCCGTTGGCGAGCTTGACCATCGCGGCCGTGTTCGACGTCAGGTACTTGATGAGAACCCATGCCGCTTCGGGGTTCTTGGCGCCCTTGCCGATACCGATGATGTTGCCGGTGACGTAGCCGGCGCCGTACAGGCTGGTCTTGTCGTCGGCGGTCGGGAACGGCGCCGTCGCGTACGACAGCTCCGGGTGCTCGGTCTTGAGGAAGGCGTTGCGGTACTCACCGTCGATCATCATCGCGACCTTGCCCTTCTCGAAGTCGTTGTCGGCGGAGAACTCCTGCCCCGCCCCGGCGACGAACTTCGCGAGCTTGGCCTGGCCGTAGAACTTGGTCAGCTGGGTGATCCAGTTGAGGTACGGCTGCCAGTTCTTGTCAGTGCCGATGTTCGAGGTCCCGTCGGGCTTGAGCCAGGTGGCGCCGAAGGTCGGCGCGTAGTGGGCCGGCGCGTCCTCGTAGTAGCCGACGGTCGGTACGAAGCCGGCGACCTTGATCGAGCCGTCGGCGTTGAACTTCGTCAGCTTTTCGGCCATCGTCGTGAGCTCGCTCATCGTCTTCGGCGGCGAGGTGTAGCCGGCGGCCGTCAGCATCGTCTTGTTGTAGTACAGCCCGTAGGTGTCGGCCAGGAACGGCATCTCGCAGCGCACGCCCTTGTACTCGGTGTAGGACTGCACCGGTTTCGGGATCTGGCTGAGGTCGACCTTGTCGCGCGCGATGTACGGGCCGAGGTCGCGGAAGGCTCCGGTGGAGCAGAACTTCCCGGTGATGTCGGTGGAGTAGGACAGGTCGACGTCCGGGCCCTTGCCGGCGGAGATCGCCTGCGTGGCCTTGGTGTCGTCCTGCCCGGACTTCACGACCACCTTGATGTCGGGGTAGGCCTTCTCGAAGTCGGCCACCACGGCGTCGATCGCCTTGGCCTCCCTGCCGGTGAAGAAGTGCCACAGCTGCACCGTGCCGCTGACCTTGGCCGGCGCCGACGGCAGCGGCGACGCCGACGTGGTCGATGCTGCTGGCGAGCCGGCCGTGGGTCCCCCTGGCCCGGCGTTCGGCGAGCTGCCGCTTGTGCCGCACGCGGCCAGGGTCAGCGCGACCGCGCTGAGGGAGGCGACGCCGGCAGTCCTACGCAGACGAGCTGTCACTGAACTGCTCCTTCGTGCGGGCGGGGTGGGGCCTGCTGCTGTGGGGGGAGCCGAAGTGCACGTCTCGGACCAGGCCGAGGGCCATCACGAGTGCGCCAGCGCTGACCGCGTTGCCCTCGACGGCGCTGAGCGCGACCCGGGGGCGGAGCGGCGTGAGGTCGCGCAGCTTGCGCTCCACGAGACCCCGCAGGACGGTCCCGCCGGCCAACGCGACATCCCCGGTGAGAACGACCAGGCTGGGGTCGAGCACGGCCACGATCGTGGAGAGCCCGATGGCAAGACGGGCCGAAAGCTCGGTGAGCAGAGGCTTTCCGGCGGCGCCCGCGGCGGCTGCCCGTCGTACGGCCAGCTCCGCCGTACGCCCGTTGAAGCCGTGCTCCTTGGCCAGCCGCAACACGGCGGGGCCACCGACGAGGTCCTGGAACCGGCGGCCCCGGGCCTGCCGCGGGGCGCCTGCCACAGGCATGTAGCCGATCTCGCCGGCACCGCCCGTGGCGCCTCGGTGCAGGGTGCCGCCGAGGTCGATGGCCATGCCCAGGCCCGCGCTCACCCAGAGCATGGCGAAGCTGTCCGCGTCCTGGGCGACCCCGGCGTCCCGCTCGGCGATCGCCGCCAGGTTGACGTTGTTCTCCAGGTCCACCGGTACGCCCAGTTGCTCCTGCAAGGCGGACAGGACGCCCGGCTTGGACCAGGTAGTGAGGTGGGTGGCGTGGGCCAGCCGGTCGGTGGTGGGGTCGTAGACGCCAGGCGCGCCGATGACGACATGGTCGACACCGGTGATCCCGGCCGCCGCAGTGGCGGCGACCAGCCCGCGTCGGATGTCCCCGACCGGGTCGGTGCCGCCACCACGGCCGGTGCGGACGACCGCCTCTCCGGTGACGCGACCGGCGAGGTCGGCGACCGTCACGGTGAGCTGGGACGGGATGACGTCGACCGCGGCGACGTGCGCCACTGACCCGGTCACCGCGTAGAGCTGAGCGCCTGGGCCGCGGGCGCCCGTACTCATCCCGACCGGGATCACCAGGCCGTCCGCCTCCAGCCGGCTCAGCAGCTGAGAGGCGGTGACCTTGGACAGCCCGGTCAGCTCGCCGAGCTGGGTCCGGGACAGCG
>JAWWOM010000041.1:0-4381 GCA_033851655.1 Frankiales bacterium | reverse complement strand
TCGGCCGCATCTTCAGCGGCTCCGGATTCTTCGACATGGACAAGCCGATCCGCAAGTTCACCAAGCGCGAGCTCCAGGACCTGTTGTACAAGCAGCCGACCAAGATCAAGGTCGAGGGCATCAACCTCACGTACGAGGGCCTGATCCCCAAGATCCAGAAGTCGATGCTGTCCAAGGACCGGGAGGCGATGCAGCCGCACATCGGCGCGTTCGTGGACCGGGTGATCACCTTCACCGTCTGCCCCGACTGCGACGGCACCCGGCTCAGCGGGTCGGCTCGTTCGTCGAAGATCAAGGGCCTCAACATCGCCGACGCCTGCGCGATGCAGATCAGCGACCTCGCAACCTGGGTACGGGGCCTGAAGGAACCGTCGGTGGCGCCGCTGCTCGCATCGCTGGGGGAGACCCTCGAGTCCTTCGCCGAGATCGGGCTGGGCTATCTCTCACTCGACCGCCCGTCGGGCACACTGTCGGGCGGCGAGGCACAGCGGGTCAAGATGATCCGGCACCTCGGCTCCTCGCTCACCGACGTCACCTACATCTTCGACGAGCCCACGATTGGCCTGCACCCGCACGACATCCAGCGGATGAACGAGCTGCTGCAGCAGCTGCGGGACAAGGGCAACACGGTGCTCGTCGTGGAACACAAGCCGGAGATGATCGCGATCGCCGACCACGTCGTCGACCTCGGCCCTGGAGCCGGTACGGCGGGCGGCACCGTCTGCTTCGAGGGCACCGTCGTGGGACTGCGGACCAGCGGCACCATCACCGGCCGCCATTTCGACGACCGGGCCGCAGTCAAGGACACGGCACGAGAGCCCAGCGGGACGTTGGAGATCCGCGGCGCGAACACACACAACCTGCGTGACGTCGACGTCGACATCCCGCTCGGGGTGCTCACCGTGATCACCGGGGTGGCCGGCTCGGGCAAGAGCTCGCTGATCGGCGGCTCGGTGTCCGGCAGGGAGGGGGTGGTGTCCGTCGACCAGGGCGCGATCAAGGGCTCGCGGCGGAGCAACCCGGCGACCTACACCGGACTGCTCGACCCGATCCGCAAGGCGTTCGCGAAGGCCCACGGCGTGAAGCCGGCACTGTTCAGCGCCAACTCAGAGGGCGCCTGCCCCAACTGCAACGGCGCCGGGGTCATCTACACCGACCTGGCGATGATGGCCGGCGTGTCCACCGTCTGCGAGGTGTGCGGCGGGAAGCGATTCCAGGCCGAGGTGCTCGAGTACACCGTCGGCGGCAAAGACATCAGCCAGGTGCTGAGGATGTCGGTGACCGAGGCCGGCGAGTTCTTCGGCGACGGTGCGGCCAAGACGCCGGCGGCGCACAAGATCCTCACTCAGCTGTCCGACGTCGGGCTCGGCTACCTGAGCATCGGCCAGCCGCTGACGACCCTGTCCGGCGGCGAGCGGCAGCGGCTCAAGCTGGCCATCCACATGGCCGAGGCCGGGCGCGTCTACGTCCTTGACGAGCCGACCGCCGGTCTGCACCTGGCCGATGTCGAGCAGCTGCTCGGTCTGCTCGACCGGCTCGTCGACTCCGGCAGGTCGGTGATCGTCATCGAGCACCACCAGGCGGTCATGGCACACGCCGACTGGATCATCGACCTCGGTCCGGGCGCCGGCCACGACGGCGGACAGGTCGTCTTCGAGGGCACACCCGCCGACCTGGTCGCCGCCCGGTCCACGCTCACCGGCGAGCACCTCGCGGCCTACGTCGGCACCTGACCGAGGCCTACGGGGGGCCTCCGCAGCGCCGTCTCATGGACGGAGCTAGGCCCGGCTAATGCGCAGCGTCACCACCTGGAAGGGCCGCAGGCTCAGCCGGGCCCACCCCTCGCCACACTCGATCCCTGGCGCCAGCTCTCTCGCCAGCAGCGGGTCTTCGAGCAAATCCGTGACCCATGCCTCGCCCGACGGAAAGCCGAACCTGACGGTTGCATGGGCGTGGCTCCCGGCCGCCTCGTACAGCCGGACGATCACATCGCCGCTGCGATCGTCAGCCAGCTTCACCGCCTCGACCACGACCCGCTCACTGTCCACCGCCACCAGCGGCTCCAGTGGTGCTGCGGTGGCGCTGCGCAAGGGGAGGTTGACGGCGTAGCCGTGCGTCATTGTCTCCACCAGATCGGCACCGACGACGAGCCCGTACTGGAGCCGGTGCGGACCTTCGTCCGTCCTCGGCTGCGGAAATTGCGGCGCTCTGAGCAGCGTCAGCCGCACCGTCGTCGTGGTTCCCCCTGCTGGGCGGGTGGTTCGGGTCACGTCGTGGCCGTAGGTGGCTGCGTTGACCACCCCGACCCCGTAGTTCGCTTCGGCAACGTGTATCCATCGATGTGCGCAGACCTCGAACCGCGCCGCGTCCCAACTGGTGTTGGTGTGAGTAGGCCTGAAGACGTGTCCGTACTGAATCTCGGCTGCAGACCTTTCGGCGTGGACGTCGAGCGGAAAGGCGACTTTGAGTACTTTCTCGGTCTCATGCCAGTCCACGTCTGCCACGAAGTCCACCCTGGCGCTGCTGGCGGCGAGTGCGATGGTCTGCCTGACGGTGGAGGCACCAAAGGCGCGCTCGACTACTACGCTCGCCAACAGTGGCCCACGGTCCGAGACATAGACCGACTCGGCCGAGTCGAGGTCTGTTTGGGCTCTCCGATAGTGACCGTCGATGTCCCAGGCATCCCAGTTGTTCGGATGGTCGGGGTGCAGCTGCAACATGTTGGCCGGGCTCCCGGTCGACAGCAGGTCGCGGCCCACCCTGAGGTCAACGACAGATGTGACCAGCCCGCGGGTGTCGACCTCTACCCGAACCAACCCGTTGTCGAGCACCCACCCGTCCGGCTGCTCGGCAACGGACACGGCGCCTGGTGGCTGGCGGCGGACGATCGCCGCGGACCCCAGGGCCGGCGCCTCCAGCCACGCCGCGACGTCACCGGAGCGCAGCTGCTGAGTGGCCGCGTTCCCGACCGGCAACCCGGCCGGCAGGACAGCAACCTCCGCGCGGGCGACCGGACCGGCGTTCAGCGCTGTCGCCTGGTCCGGCGGGCCGCCGACGCCACCAATGGCAGTGACGATCAACCCTTCCAGCTCGCTGGCGACCTGGGCATAGGCGACGGCAGCCTCGCGGTGCACCCAGCCGATGGAGCTGCCGGGCAGGATGTCGTGGAACTGGTGGAGAAGAACGACTTTCCAGAGTGCGTCGAGACGCTCGTACGGGTAGGCGGCGCCACCGTGGACCGTGGCCGCGGCACAGTACAACTCGGCCTCGCGCAGGAGATGCTCGCTCCGTCGGTTGCCGGCCTTGGTGGTGGACTGGGTCGTGTAGGTCGCACGGTGCGACTCGAGGTACAGCTCTCCGGACCACACCGGGGCATTGGCGTACTCTGCCTCAGCCGCAGCGAAGAAGGCTGACGGGGGTTCCACCTGCACTCGTGGCGAGCCCTCGAGGTCGGCTACCCGACGGGCTCTCTCCAGCATCTCGCGGGTGGGGCCGCCTCCGCCATCGCCGAATCCGAAAGGCACCAGCGACCTGGTGCCACCGCCCTTGTCGGCGTAGTTTGCCGAAGCGTGCGCCAGCTCGGCGCCGGTGAGCTGCGCGTTGTAGGTGTCGACCGGTGGGAAGTGAGTGAATACCCGTGTCCCGTCGATCCCCTCCCACCAGAAGGTGTGATGGGGCAACCGATTGGTTTGGTTCCAGGACAGCTTCTGGGTGAGGAACCATCGAGCGCCGGCCAGGCGCGCTATCTGCGGGAAGGCGGCTGAGTAGCCGAAGGAATCCGGCAGCCAGACCTCCGGGGTGTCGTAGCCCAGCTCGTCACGGAAGAACCGCTTGCCGTGCACCAACTGCCGCGCCAACGCCTCGCCGCCGGGCAAGTTGGCGTCCGACTCGACCCACATCCCGCCAACCGGGGCCCACTGACCGCCGGCCACCGCCTGCTTGATTCGGTCGAAGATGGCTGGATGCTGTTCCTTCACCCAGGCGTACTGTTGCGCTTGCGAGCACGCGAAGACCAGTTCGGGGTAGTCCTCGGCGAGCGCGGTCACGTTCGCGAAAGTCCGGGCACACTTGCGCTTGGTCTCACGGATCGGCCAGAGCCACGCGCTGTCGATGTGCGCGTGCCCGACCGCAGAGATGCGATGGGCGCTGGCATTGGCCGGCTTGGCAAGCACCTCGGCGAGCTGCTTGCGCGCACCGGCCGCGGTCTCACCGACGTTGTGCAGGTCGAGCTCGTCCAGCATCCGCTCAAGGGCGCGCAAGATCTCGTACCGGCGGGGATCAGCGGAGGAGAGGGCACCCATCACACCAGCAAGAACCTCAACGTCCAGAACCAGATGCCAGACCGTTTCGTCGAGGACCGCCAGCGCGGCCTGGCTCAGGA
>JAWWOM010000029.1:0-7535 GCA_033851655.1 Frankiales bacterium | reverse complement strand
GTCACGGCCATGCTGGCGGTCCTTGCCTCACTCTGGGAGCTGGTCGGGTGTGCAGAGAGTAGTCCCGGCCACCTGATCTGCACACCGGGTCAGCACCCGTGCCAGGCCCCGGACATCGGATCTTCTCTGGTCGGCGGCCGACAATGGCGGCTGCGGCAGCCGCGGCCCTGGCCCCGAACGGGTACGGCATAGCAGGCCGAAACGACTCGGTAACAGTGTGGTCTCGTCCCTTGCCCGCACCGGCGCAGCGGGCTATAAAAGCGCAGACATCAGATGTCTAGCCAGCCACGTGGGCGTGACCTCGGGTGTGCGACTGCCTGCGTCGGACAGAGATCCGACTCCTGACCGCTGGAGCTGTGACGTCATGACCCTGTCTGCCCTGCCCTCGCCGGACCGGTTCCCGTACCCCCAGCCGGTGGGGTCCAGCGGGGGCCAGACATCGGATCGGTCGGCCCGCCCGAGCAACCAGGGGCCGACCCGGTGACCGAGCGGATCACACACTTCGACGTCACCGACGTCCGGTTCCCGACCTCCCGCTGGCTGGCCGGGTCCGACGCGATGAACCCGGACCCCGACTACTCGGTCGCGTACGTGGTGGTGCACACCGACGGCGGGCAGGAGGGGCACGGGTTCGCGTTCACCATCGGCCGTGGCACCGAGGTCGAGGTGGCCGGCATCCGGGCGGTGGAGCCGCTGGTGGTCGGGCTCGACGTCGACGAGGTGCTCGGCGACCTGGGAGCCTTCTCGCGCCGCCTGGTGGGGGACAGTCCGCTGCGCTGGCTGGGCCCGGAGAAGGGCGTCATCCACATGGCGATCGGCGCGGTCGTCAACGCGATGTGGGACATGCTCGCGACGCGGGAGAACAAGCCGCTGTGGAAGCTGCTGGCCGACATGAGCCCGCAGCAGCTGGTGGACCTGGTCGACTTCCGCTACCTCACCGACGCCTTGACGCCGGAGGAAGCGCTGGAGCTGCTGGTCCGCGGCCGGGAGGGTGCTGCCGAGCGGGAACGGCTGCTGCTGGCCGACGGCTACCCCGCGTACACCACGTCGGCCGGCTGGCTCGGCTACTCCGACGACAAGGTCGCCGTGCTCTGCAAGGAGGCCGTCGAGGACGGGTTCGACCATCTCAAGCTCAAGGTCGGCGGCGACATCGAGGACGACGTGCGTCGCTGCGAGCTGGTACGGGGCCTGGTCGGCGAGGGCGTGCGGCTCTCGATCGACGCCAACCAGCGCTGGGGCATCGACGAGGCCATCGCCAACGTCGCGCGGCTGGCCCCGTACAAGCTGTGGTGGGTCGAGGAGCCGACCAGCCCGGACGACGTCCTCGGCCACGTCCGGATCGCGGAGGCGATCTCACCCATCCGGGTTGCCGCCGGCGAGCACGTTGCCAACCGGGTGATGTTCAAGCAGCTGCTGGCCGGCGGTGGCATCGACGTCTGCCAGATCGACGCCTGCCGGGTCGGCGGCGTCAACGAGAACGTGGCCATCCTGCTGATGGCCGCAAAGTTCGGCGTGTCCGTGTGCCCGCACGCCGGGGGAGTCGGTCTGTGCGAGGTGGTCCGCCACCTGGCGATGTTCGACTACGTCGCTGTGAGCGGCTCGACCACCGACCGGTGGATCGAGTACGTCGACCACCTGCACGAGCACTTCGCGGATCCGGTACGGATCGCGCGAGGTCGTTATCTCGCGCCGCAGCAACCCGGCAGCAGTGCTCGCATGCTGCCCGGGTCGATCGACGACTACCGCTACCCCGACGGGCGGATGTGGCAGCAAGACCACAGCCCTTCGTGAACTGTGCACACCAATGCTTCACCGCGCCCGACTGAACCGGGCTCGGCCTGCACACGTCAAAGGAGAAGCACGTGAGGGTAAAGCGAGTCAGGCAAGGACTACAGATCTCAGCTCTCGGAGCCGCGGCCTGCATGCTGGCGGCCGGCTGCGGCTCCTCCAGCTCCAACGCGAACGCCGGTGGCGCGACGAGTGCCACCAGCACCACGGGCGCTGCAGCTACCTCGGGCGCGGGTACGGCCACCTCGGGCGCGGCGGCGACGAGTGGCGGTGCGCCGGCAGCCGGCGGCGGCCTGATCGGGGTCGACTACCCGCGTTCGGACTCCGACTTCTGGAACGCCTACATCAAGTACGTCCCCGAGATGGCCAGCACGCTCAAGGCCACCATCAAGACGACCAGCTCCGGCAACGACATCACCAAGCTCAACGCCAATGCGGACACCCTGGTCGCGCAGGGTGCCAAGGCGCTGGTGCTGGCCCCGCAGGACACCGCCGGCATCATCCCCGAGCTGGCCAAGCTGGCATCGAAGAACGTCCCCGTCGTGACGATCGACACCGAGCCGGACAGCGGCAAGGTCTTCATGATCGTGCGAGCCGACAACAAGGCGTACGGCACCAAGTCCTGCAAGTTCATCGGCGACACCCTCAAGGGTGTCGGCAACGTCGTGGAGTTCGAGGGCGACCTCGCCTCGGTCAACGGCCGCGACCGGAGCACCGCCTTCGCCGCGTGCATGAAGGCCAACTACCCGAACATGAAGGTCTTCGCCGAGCCGACGAAGTGGGACACGCCAACCGCCATCGGCCAGCTCAACAGCGTGCTGGCCGGCAACAAGATTCAGGCGATCTACATGCAGGCCAGCATCTACCTGTCGGCGACGATCGCCGACCTGAAGAGCAAGGGCCTGCTCAAGACCGCAGGGACCGCCGGCCACATCGTCATGGTCTCCAACGACGGCGTGAACGCGGAGTTCAAGGCGATCCAGGCCGGCCAGCTGGACGCCACGATCGACCAGCCGGCTGACCTTTACGCGAAGTACGGCCTCTTCTACGCCCAGCAGGCGCTGGCCGGGAAAACCTTCGCCGAAGGCCCGACCGACCACAACAGCAATATCGTCAAGGCCGCCGACGGTAACCTCGAGGACCAGCTGCCGGCCGCGCTGGTGACCGTGGACGGCGCCTACCCGGGTTCGCTCAAGTCGACCGACACCTCGCTCTGGGGCAACTCGTCCGGCTGAGCGGTCCCCGTACCTGAGCAGGCCCGACGCAGCACAACAGGAGACGAGTAGACCGTGTCCATCGGTTCCGAAGCCGTGACGGCGAGCGGGGTCAACCCGCCCGCCGTCACGGCGGTGCACGTCACCAAGAGGTTCGGCGCGACCGTCGCGCTCGACGATGTCGATCTCACCGTGCAGCCCGGCGAGGTGCACGCGCTGGTCGGGCGCAACGGTGCCGGCAAGTCGACCCTGGTCTCGATCCTGACTGGGCTGCAGACCCCCGACACCGGCGAGCTGGCGTTCGGCGGCCGGCCGGCGCCTGCGCCCGCCGACCGCGAGGCCTGGCGCCGCGTCGTCGCGTGCGTCTACCAGCACTTGACGATCATCCCGACGCTGACCGTCGCCGAGAACCTGTTCCTCAACCGGCAGACCGAGTCCTCCGGGGTCATCCACTGGCCGCAGATCCGCCGCCGCGCCGCCGACCTGCTGGATTCCTGGCAGCTCGACGTCGACGTCCGCCGGATGGCCGGCGAGCTCACTGTCGAGCAGCGCCAGATGATCGAGATCGCCAGGGCGCTGTCCCTGGGCGCGCGCTTCATCATCCTGGACGAGCCGACGGCGCGGCTGGACGCAAGCGGGGTGACCCGGTTGCTGAACCGGATCCGGGTCCTGCAGCAGCAAGGCGTCACGTTCCTGTTCATCAGCCATCACCTGCAGGAGATCTTCGACCTGTGTGACAGCGTCACGGTCTTCCGTGATGCCAAGCACGTGCTCACCGCGCCGGTGGCGGACATCGCCCATGGCGAGCTGGTCGACGCCATGACCGGCGAGCACGTGGCCAAGGGCGAGGACCCGCGCCGGCCGGCGCCGCGTGACACGGCGCCCATGCTCACCGTCTCCGGGCTGGTGACGACGCCCTCGGTCGCCAAGCTCAGCTTCGAGGTGGCGGCCGGTGAGGTCGTCGGCCTGGCCGGAGGCGGCGGCAGCGGCAAGTTCGCCGTCGCGGAGTGCATCGTCGGACTCCGCCGGCCGGTCGCCGGCCAGATCGCCGTTGCCGGTGCCCGGCTGCACCCGGGCAGCGTGACGGCGGCCCTCAGGGCAGGCGTCGGCTTCGTACCCGAGGACCGGCACGAGCAGGGCATGGTCGCCGACCTGAGCATCGGCGAGAACGTGACGATGACCGTGTGGGACCGGCTGACCCGGTTCCGGGTCTGCCTGAGCCCGCGCCGCCGCGCCGTCAGGGCCCAGCAGATGATCGACCGACTCGGCATCGTGGCCCCTGGCCCCGAGATCGAAGCCTCGGCCCTGTCCGGCGGCAACCAGCAGAAGGTGGTCATGGGGCGGGCGATCATCAGCACGCCGCGCATGCTGGTGCTGATGTCTCCGACAGCCGGCGTGGACGTCAGGTCCAAGACCGCGCTGATGGAACAGGCCGTGCACGCGGCCGAGGGCGACGCCGGCGTGCTGGTCGTCACCGACGACCTGGACGACCTGCGCTACTGCCACCGCGTGCTCGTGCTGTTCCGGGGCGAGCTCAGGGCACAGATCAGTGGTACGTGGGACGACGCGACCGTGGTCGCCGAAATGGAAGGGGTTGACCTCGGCAATGACCGACCAGGAACTGCGCCCACCGACGGGACCGGGCGGGACGATGACTGAGGTCATCACCGCTCCGGCGCCGCGGTCGACCGGGGTCGCCGTGGCGCGGATGCGTGACCTGGCCCTGCTGCCCGGCATCGCGGTCATCATGATTGTCGGCGCCTTCAGCAACAAGGCCTTCCTCACCCACGGCAACCTGATCGACGTCCTCGACAACTTCGCCTGGATCTCGATGCTGGTCCTCGCCGAGGCGGTGATCCTGATCAGCGGCAAGCTCGACCTGTCGCTCGAGTCGACGGTCGCCCTGGCGCCCGCCGTCGCGGTCTGGCTGACCCTGCCGAAGTCCGGTCGTGGCATCGCGCTGCTGCCGGCGGCCTGGGCGATCCCCATCACGCTCGCCGTCGGGCTGGTCATCGGCGTGGTCAACGCGCTGCTCATCGTCCGGTTCCAGCTCAGCTCGTTCATCGTGACCCTGGGCATGCTGATCACCTTGCGCGGCATCGAGACCGGGATCTCGGGCGGCCAGACCTTCTTCGGGTTCTCCAGCTCGATGCTCTACCTCGGCGCCACCCAGTGGTTCGGCCTGCCGGTCGGAGTCTGGCTGTCGGTGGTGGCGTTCGCCATCGGCATCTTCGTGCTCTCCCTCACCAGGCCCGGCCGCTCGCTCTACGCCATCGGTGGCAACCTCAACGCCGCCAGGGCCGCCGGCATCCGGGTCGAGCGCATCCTGTGGCTGGTCTTCATCATCGGCAGTCTGCTGGCGGCCGTCGGTGGTCTGCTCTACGCCGGCAAGTACGCCTCGATCGGCGCCGACAGCGGCAAGGGCTACATCTTCACGGTCTTCGCGGCGACCGTGCTCGGCGGAGTCAGCCTCAACGGCGGCAAGGGCACCTTGTTCGGAGCCTTCTGCGGGATCCTGCTGCTCTACCTGGTCCAGAACATCCTTACGCTGGCAGGTGTCAGCGGCTACTGGCAGGACGCGTTGAACGGCGCGATCATCCTGACGGTGCTGATCATCGCCCGCGTCACCACTGGAGAGGCACAAGCCTGATGCGACTCGCCCGTCACGGAAACCCCGGCCAGGAGCGGCCGATCGCCAGCCCTGCCAACAGCGAGGCCTGGTACGACGTCAGCGGTGTCGTCGACGACATCGACGCCGCGTTCTTCGCCGGCGGCGGCCTGCGCCGTACCGCCGACGCGCTCGCGGCCGGCAACCTCGAGCGGGTGCCCAACCTCGAACGGTTCGGGCCGCCGGCCAAGGTGACCGGCAAGGTGGTGTGCATCGGGCTGAACTACCGCGACCATGCCGCGGAGACGAACGCCACCGTGCCCGCCGAGCCGGTGATCTTCTTCAAGGCCGCTGACACGGTCGGCGGGCCTGATGACACGGTGCTGATCCCCCGGGGATCGACCAAGACCGACTGGGAGGTCGAGCTCGCCGTCGTGATCGGCGCCGAGGCCCGCTATCTGGACTCGCCCGCCGACAGCGCCGGGGTGATCGCCGGCTACGCGATCAGCGACGACGTGTCCGAGCGTGAGTTCCAGCTCGAGCGCGGCGGGCAGTGGGACAAGGGCAAGAGCTGCGAGACGTTCAACCCGTTCGGGCCGTGGATCCTGACTGCCGACGAGGTTGCCGACCCGCAGGCTCTCGGCCTGCGGCTGTGGGTCAACGACGTGCTGCGCCAGGACGGCACGACCAAGAACATGGTCTTCGGCGTGCACCACATCGTCTGGTACGTCAGCCAGTTCATGGTGCTGCGACCGGGAGACATCATCAACACCGGCACGCCCGCAGGCGTTGCGCTCGGCCTGCCGGACCACCCGTACCTTCGAGAGGGAGACATCGTGCAGACCGAGATCGACGGCCTGGGCCGGCAACGGCACGTCTTCGGGCAGGCCTGATGCCCGGCGGCCCGTTCAGCGGCCTGCGGGCCCTGGTCACCGGGGGGGCCTCGGGGATCGGCCTGGCCACCGCCGAGCTGCTGAAGAGCCAGGGTGCGACCGTTGCGATCGTCGATGCCGCACCCTCGGGTCCGGACGGCTTTCCCTTTGCCCAGGCCGATGTCACCAACGACACCGCGGTGGAGAGCGCCGTCACGGCTCTCATCGGTCAGCTCGGCGGCCTCGACGTGCTGATCAACAACGCCGGGATCGGCGCGCAGGGCGGCATCGAGGACAACCCCCTCGACGTCTGGCGCCGGGTGCTCGACGTCAACGTGCTGGGCCTGGTACGGGTGACCCGCGCCGCCCTGCCGGCGCTGCGCGGCTCGGCGAGCGCCGCCATCGTCAACACCTGCTCGATCGCCGCGACAGCAGGCCTTCCGCAGCGGGCGGCCTACAGCGCGAGCAAGGGCGCCGTACTCTCGCTCACCCTGGCCATGGCGGCCGACCTGGTCCAGGACGGCATCCGGGTCAACGCCGTCAACCCGGGGACCGCCGACACGCCCTGGGTGCGCCGTCTGCTGGACAGCGCCGCGGACCCGGCGGCGGAGCGGCTGGCGCTCGAGGCGCGGCAGCCACAGGGCCGGCTGGTCTCCGCCGACGAGGTTGCGGCAGCGATCTGCTACCTGGCCTCACCGGCGGCCGGTTCGACGACGGGGACCGCCCTGGCGGTGGACGGGGGCATGGCCGGGCTGCGGCTGCGGCCCAGGGACAACCCGTGAGCCGCGCTGAGCCCCAGCGCTTCGGCGCCGTCATCAAGCTGCGCCCGGAGCACGAGGAGGAGTACCGCCGGCTGCATGGCGCAGTGCCGGCCGCCGTGCTCAACCGGCTGCGGGACGCCCACATCGGCAACTACTCGATCTTCTTGCGGGACGGGTTGCTGTTCAGCTATCTCGAGTACTCCGGCGAGGACTACGCGGCCGACATGGCGCTGATCGCGCAGGACGAGGCGACCCGGCGTTGGTGGGAGCTGACCGACCCCTGCCAGCAGCC
>JAWWOM010000454.1:0-3629 GCA_033851655.1 Frankiales bacterium | reverse complement strand
GAGCGCTGCGTTGCCTTCCTTGCCCAGGTCGGCGTTGCTGAGCGTGTCCGCCGAGCCGATGTCCACGAAGCCCGCCTGGCCGGCAGCCGCCTGCACGTACAGCGTGCCGTCGTAGCAGGCCTGGCCCCGGACCGGGTCGAGCGGCTGGCGCGCATAGCCCTCGCCGCCGGTGTAGGCGACGCCGGCGAGGACGGCGTCCGGCTGGGCGCAACCGACGTTCGTGGCCTGGACCGCACGCGCCTGGAGCGCTTGCAGGCCCGGTTGCAGCGCCGCGAGGGAGCCCTGGTCGGGCGCGATCAGGACGACCGTCACGCCGGCCGGCAGCCGGCGCAGCGGGCTCAGATCCGGCTCGGCGACCGGTTCGGCGACCACGACGGTTGAGCCGGACGTCGCCTTCGACAGCACCTGGTCGACGCCGGTCAGCCGGGTCACCGGCACACCGCGGTCGTTGAGCAGGGTGGCCAGAGCGCGCCCACCGACGGGGTCGTAGGACTGCGGGTCCATCGTGCCGTGCGCGCTGCTGTAGCGGTTGCCGACCAGCGCCAACACCGCCACGACGACCACCGCCAGCAGCACGACCAGCGCTCCGCGGTAACGCCTGGCATGTTCGCGACCGGTCCAGGACCGGACCGGCGGCGGAGGCTGATGCTCGGCAGCGCCCGGCAGCAGCGGCGGTGCGGCGGTCGTCACGGGACCGCCACCGCGCGAGCCGGGCGGGCCGCCCTGACCGCGCCGTCGATCTCGGTGAGCCGGCGGTAGTCCTCACCGCTCGCCCGTGCCCGCCCGTACCAGATGGTCGCGAACCGGTCGGCTGCCTCGCGGAGCATCGCAGCGTTCGCCGGCAGTGCCAGGCCGCCCTCGGCTGCCAGCTCGGCGGCGGTGCGACCGGGCCTGCGGTCGACCAGTGCCCGTTCCTCGAGGTCGCGCGCGATGGCCCGCAGCCGCTCCCGTACGGCCTCGGCCCAGAGCTCTTGCGCGGCAAGGCGTTCGGCAGCGGCCCGGTGGTCGGCGGCCGTGCTCTCCGGGTCGAGGTGCAGGGCCTGGCTGCTCCGGCCTCCCCTCGCGCTGGGGCCGACCCGCCAGGCGATGACCGCGACCGCCAGCGCGACGAAGCCGAGCAGCACCGCCAGCGCCGCGGAGCCACCGGTGTGCGCGGCAGCGGTGTCCCACAGCCGGGCGATCTCGCGCAGCACCCAGCGCAGCGGCCGGTACCACCAGGGCGGCTGAGCCTGCTGGTACGGGGGTTTCGCCAGCTCGTGCCGGGCAGCGTCCTGGGCACCTTGGCGGGTCAACGGCGCGACGGCCGCGACCAGCTGGCCGGGTGCTGTCATGTCAGCCGAAGGCCCGTGGCTGGGCGACGACGGACGCCACCGGGTTGGCGGCAGCCTGCTGCAGCTGGACGTCCAGCGCCTCCGCCCGGATCCGCCGGTCGATGTAGAGCAGCGTCACCATGCCCGCGAGAAACGGTGCGGTGAGCGTGGTCACGATCACGGACACGATGGCGGCGACGATCACGGTGGTCGCGCTGAGGTGCACCGTCTGCGTGGAGCTGTTGCTGCTGAGCTGGCTGAAGATGTCGCTCGCCCCGGTGACAAGGGTGATCGCGACGAACGGGGCCGCAACGGCCGTCGCGATCAGCTTGCCGAGCAGCCGGATGCCGAACACCCGCCAGAAGGTGGGCGTGACCAGCCGGTAGCTCCTGCGGATGGCGGCGCGCACGCCGATCCGCTCGAGGACCAGGGCTGGGATGACCAGTGCCCAGGCACCCCAGAGGAACATGCCCGGCAGGACGCACAGGATCAGCCCGGCGATCTGACAGAAGCCGACCAGCAGGCTGGCTCCGAGCACCCGCCAGGCCAGCGGCTTGACCCGGCGCCATGCCGAGCCGGCGCTGCTCGGCTGGCCGAGGACGCTGTCGCTGACGACCAGGCAGAGCACTCCGGTCAGGACCGCGCTCAGCACCAGGTTGATCAGCGTCACCCCGAACGACCCGACGAGGGAGCGTGCGACGTCGCCGCCGGTCGCGGTGTCGCTGCTGGACACGTGGAAGCCGGTCAGCGAGAAGCCGCCGCCGCCCGAGGACAGCGAGCCGGTCAGTGCCTGGACGGCGACGGAGAGGGCCTGCTGGACGCAGGCCACGACGGCGGACACCCCGAGCGTCGCCTTCGGGTGCCGGCGGATCGTGGTGAACGCACCGTCGAGGATCTCGCTGACCGACAGCGGGCGCAGCGGGATGATGCCCGGCTTCGGCGCGGCCGCGGCATAGGGCTGGTAGCCGTACGGAGGCGGCGGAGCGCCGTACTGCGGGGCGCCGTACTGCGGCTGCCCCCAACCGGGCGGCGGCCCGTAGCCGGGCGGCGGCGCCCCGTAGACGGGCTGCTGGCCGGGCGCGGGCGGGGCACCGTACTGCGGAGATGGCGGCGGGGGAGCGGCGCCGTAGCCGGGCGGGTCGGGCCGTTCCGGCGGGGGATCGCCCGGCGCGGACCAGCTCGGCGGCTCGGTCATCCCACCCCTTTCGTCTCCCTCGTGTGCGCTCCGGGTCATCGTGTCATGCCGGGCGGCTGCTCGTCCCGAGGCGGGCGCAGTGCGGCGGGTGCGATGATGCCTGCGTGGACTACACGAGCCCGTCGCCGCGACTCTGGACCGCCCGCCAGACGTTGTGGGCCGCCGTCGTGGTGCCGGTCACCGGCGGGTCGACCGTGCTGTTCTGGCTGACCGTCGGCTCGGCGGCCGGGCTGGTCGCCTTGGCGGTCTGCCTGGCGCTCGCCGCCGTCGAGTGGCTGCTGCTGCGCGGCCGGTTCCGGTCCTGGGGCTATGCCGAGCGCGAGGAGGACCTGCTGATCCGGCAGGGCTTCCTGTTCCGGCGGATGTCCGTGGTCCCGTACGGGCGGATGCAGTTCGTCGACGTCACCGCAGGACCGGTCGAGCGGATCTTCGGGCTGGCGACGGTCAAGCTGCACACGGCGGCGGCGGCCACCGACGCCAAGCTGCCGGGTCTGGCCAACGCCGAGGCCGAACGGCTGCGCGATCGGCTGGCGGCGCTGGGCGAGGCGCAGGCGTCCGGCCTGTGACCGTCCCGTCCGTGCCCTCCCCGCCCTCCCTGCCGCCCTCCGCGCCGCCGGCCCCGCCTGATGCGCCGCCCGGCGCCCTGCCCAAGGCGGTACGCGGCCAGTGGTCGCGGCTGCACCCGTTCTCGCCGGTGCTGCGGTTCAGCCGCGCGGCAGCCGGCCTGGTGGTCCTGCTCGCAGCGCGGCGGACCAGCCCGGGCGGCACCCACGGGGGCGAGTGGATCTGGGACCTCGCGGTGCTCGCGCTGGCTGTCGTGGGCGGCGTCGTGGCCTGGGCGGTGACCCGGTGGCGGGTCGAGGGCAGCGAGCTCCAGATCGAGACCGGGCTGATCCGGCGGCAGTCGGTACGGGTGCCGCTGAGCCGGGTCCAGTCCATCGACGTGGTCCGTCCGCTGCTGGCCCGCGCCGTCGGCGTCTCCGAGCTGAGGGTCGAGGTGGCCGGGCACGGCTCGGGCAAGTCCAAGCTCGCCTACCTCGGTGAGGACGAGGCGCTGCGGGTACGGGCCAGGCTGCTCGCCGTCGCGCACGGACTGGACGAGGACACCCCCGAACCGCTGCAGC
>JAWWOM010000447.1:0-9685 GCA_033851655.1 Frankiales bacterium | reverse complement strand
CGATCCCGCAGGAAGGCAAGTCCACCACGACCGCCAACCTCGCGATCACCCTCGCCCAGGCCGGCCTCAAGGTCGTCCTCGTCGAGGCGGACCTGCGCCGGCCCAAGCTCATGCAGTACCTCGGCGTCGAAGGCGCCGTCGGCGTCACCAGCGTCCTGATCGGCCGGGTCAGCCTGGACGACGCCCTGCAGCCGTGGGGCAACGGGTCGCTCATGGTGCTGCCCAGCGGCCCGACGCCGCCCAACCCCAGCGAGTTGCTCGGGTCGCAGGGCATGGCCGACCTGATCACCGCTCTCGAGCAGCGCGCGGACATCGTGCTGGTCGACGCTCCTCCGCTGCTGCCGGTCACCGACGCCGCCGTGCTGGCCAAGATCTGCGACGGGGCGCTGCTCATCGTCCGGCACGGTGTCACCACCCGCGAGCAGGTCACCCGTGCCGCCGAGAGCCTGCGTGTCGTCGACGCCCACCTGATCGGCAACGTGCTGAACATGGCACCCGCCAAGGGCCCGGACGCCTACGGCTACGGCTACGCCTACCGCTACACCAGCACCACGTCGGCCGGCCGGATCTCCCCCCGCTCGACGACCACGCTGACACGCGCCTCGGCTTCGGGGTCGCCGACGAATACTGTGGTGCCCACCGGCTCAGGCCGGCGGCGCAAGGGCGGCACGCCGAGCGCGGCACCGACGCCCCCACCGCCGTTGGCCCTCGCCACGCTGCCCCAGCCGCCCAGCTCGGCGCCGGACAGCGGGATCCCCGCCCAATCGGCCCTCGACGCGTTCTTCACCGGCCAGCCGGAGCAGACCCGCAACAGGGCCGGCTGAGCTGCCCGACACCCTGCACGACTGCTGACCAAAAGGTGCACGATGACCCAGGACTTCCAGCTTGCCAACGTGACCGTACGGTCGGACCTCGGGGCGCTGGCGCTCGTCGAGTACGCGGCCAGCGCCGCCGACACGCTCGCCTGGTACGACGGCGACGGTGCCGGCTCCGCTGACGGCATCACGGCTGCCGTGATCGGCCGGGCGGCGTTCATGGACGCCCGGCTGACCCGTACCGAGGTGTGCGCGCTGGTCGCGGCCGCCGCCACCGCACCGTGGAACGAGGTGCCGCTCGACGCCCGGCTCTCCGCCGCCGACCCGGGGCAGCGTGGCGGGCTCTACGACGCGGCGGAGCGGCTGCACCGGCACTTCCTCGACGCTGCCGGCCGGGTCGGCGCCACCTCGATCTCAACCGTGCTGCACCTCACCCGGCCCGGCCTCTACCCGATCCTGGATGCCACTGTGCGCCAGCTGTACGCCGACCGGGCCGAGGCTGCCTGGCACGCCGAGACCCGGCCGGAGCGGCCCTACTCCGGCCGTTCCTACTGGCCGGCGATCCGCGACGACATCACCGCGGCAGCCGACGTCCTCGCCGACTGGCGGGCCCAGCTCGCCGGCAGCGGCCAGCACGGCCTGGCGAGGCTCAGCGACGTCCGGCTCTGGGACATCGTCACCCGCCAGATCGCCGGTGCCGGGCAGAACGCCGGCTGGTACGCGGCCGCCATCCGCGTCGGGTAAGCACTCAATAACCGTTGCGAACGCCGCCTTCTCGACTTACCGTATGCGTACACGAGAGAGGAGGTGGTCCCGAGTTGCATACGACTTGGACACGTGAGGTGACTGCGGCCTAGCCGCTGTCTCCGGACTTCCGGTGAACCACCGGCTCGTCTCTTTCGGCGGCTGGCGGAGACCAACGCAGACACCGCTCCCCCGGGCGCTGGGACTTGTCCACCCAGCCCTCCCCATGTTCGTCATGGCGAGGCCCAGCCCGGGGGTTGTCTGCGTTCTGGGGACTTCACCGAGCCGCGGGTGACCGCCGCGACCGGGTCAGACGCTGAACCCCGGCAGCACGGCATCCACGATCTTGGCCGGCAGCTTGCGGTCCAGTGCGCCGCCACTGAGGAACAACCGGTAGTAGACCGGCCCGAACAACAGCTCGTGCAGCAGGTCGACGTCGGTGTCCGGTCGCAGCTCTCCCCGCTCGATGCCGCGCTGGACGATCTTGCGCACCTCGCCCACCCGCAGGGCGACGACCCGCTCGCGGAATGCCCGGGACAGGTCCTCGTTGGTCGCCAGCTCGGACACCAGGCCCTGCATGACCCGGCCCATCACCGTGGTGCCGAGGGAGTTGACCGCTCCCCGGAGCAGCGCCACCAGCTCGCTGCGTACGCCGTCACCCCGCGGGACCGCCACGATCGACTGGACGAAGTCGATGAGGACGGCCAGGGCCAGGTCCTCCTTGGACCGCCAGCGCCGATAGATCGTCGTCTTGGCCACACCGGAGCGGGCAGCAACCTTCTCGACCGTCAGGTGCCGGACGCCGGACTCGGAGAGCAGCTCGCGGGTCGCCTCGAGGATCGCGGCCTCCGTGCGGGAGGACCGGCTCGGGGTAGCCGCGACGAAAGGCACAGACGAGGCAGGCTCGGCCACTGGGAACTCCTCGACAGCGTTAGTGGATGACACGCAAGTGGATGACACGCTCGGGATGACGCCGGAGTTAACCCGGACGCAACGTAGCGTTCTCATAGAATGCCGCGCCGACGGTCAACTGACAAGATCCATGCTCAAGCGGCGGGAGATCACGGCCGAACGCAACAGTACGTAGCGTTTTGGCAGGGTGGGTTCGGGCTGTACAGTAGAGAACGAAACGTAGCGTTGCGCAGCACCGGTTGCGCAAGCCGCGTCGAGGAAGGGAAAGGCACATGAAGCTCCGTACGAAGTCCACACAGGGCCTGCGCAGCAACCCGCTGGCCGGCCACCGGGCCACCACAGAACCGCTGGTCCTTCCCACACAAGGCGACGAGCAGGCCGACGCCTACACCTGGGCCGTCAACGCCGCGCTCGAGTCCGGCCAGACCGAGGCCGCGTACGAGATCGCAGCCGGTTTCCGGGCCTGACCGCACCATCACTCCCGAGGAGGCACCCATGCCGTACCCCGTAGCAACAGACCCCAAGGTCGTCCGCGACCTGCAGCGCAAGCTCGCGAAGACCATCAACCAGCACCTGCTCTGGGCCTTCAACCCGCAGTACCCGCAGCCCCAGTCGCGCCCCTGACCGCAGCGTGTGTGGTTGGCTGAGATCATGGCAACCAGGCAGATCGGCATAGTGCTGTTCGACGGCATGGAGGAGCTCGACGCCGTCGGCCCGTTCGAGGTGCTCGCGCACTGGACCCAGGCCTACCCGCAGGATGGCTGGCGGCTCTCGACCCTGTCCCGCGACGGCGCCCCCGTACGCGGCGCCAAGGGCCTGGTCGTCACCCCGGACCACTCGTACGACTCAGCACCAGACCTCGACGTGCTGGTCTATCCCGGCGGCAGCGGCACCCGCGCGCACCTCGTCGACCAGGAGCAGCTGGACTGGGTACGGGCCCAGCGGGCGTCCGTCGCCTTGATGACCAGCGTCTGCACGGGCTCGCTGGTCTATGCGGCCGCCGGCCTGCTCCGCGGGCGTCCCGCCACCACGTACTGGGAGCACCTGGACCTGCTCACCGAGCTCGACCCGACGATCGAGGTCCGCGCCGACGCCAGGTTCGTCGACGACGGCGACGTGGTCACCTCGGCCGGGGTGTCCGCCGGGATCGACATGGCGCTGCACCTGGTCGTCCGGCTCAGCTCGGAGGACCGGGCACGTCAGGTGCGCAAGGGCATTCAGTACGACCCACAGCCGCCGGTCTAGCCGACGTCGGCGGCCAGGAAGGCGGCAGCGGGAGCGGCCCGGCCAAAGAGATAGCCCTGGCCCCACCGGCAGCCCAGCGCCGACAACCGCGCCGCCTGCTCCTCGGTCTCGATGCCCTCAGCCACGATCTCCAGTCCGTGCGCGTCGGCGATGGAGACCACGGCCGCGACCAGGGCACGGGCCGACCGGTCGGCGAGGCCGGCGACGAAGGACCGGTCGATCTTGACGATGTCGATGGGCAGCCGGCCGATCGCATGCAACGAGCTGTAGCCGGTACCGAAGTCGTCCAAGGCAATCCGAAATCCCCTGTCCCGCAGGGATTCCAGCGTCCGCAACGCGTCATCGTCGATGGCCACGCCCTCGGTCACCTCGAGCCACAGGTGATGGGGGTCGAGGCCGTCGGCGATGGCGGCGTCCAGGACGTCGGTGAGGTCAGGCGTACGGAGCTGGCGGGCCGAGACGTTGAGGGACACGTCGGCGATGTGGCCGGCCGCCTGCCACCGCATCAGCTGGGCCGAGGCCAGGCCGGCCAGGTGCCGGCCGATCTCGATGAGGTGACCTGTGGTCTCCGCGACCGGGATCCATGCCGTGGGCGGGATCATCTCGCCGTCGCAGCGCCACCGCGCCAGCGCCTCGTACGCGATCGGGCCGCGCGTCGCCAGGGACACGATCGGCTCGTAGTGCAGCGTGATCTCGTCACGCTCGAGCGCCCTGGACAGCCGCCGCTCGAGGCCCCTCGTACGCAACAGCTCGGCCCGCATCCAGTCGTCGAAGAAGGCGATCCCACGGCCGCCACCGGCCTTCGCGCGGTGCATGGCGATGTCCGCGTCATGCAGCAGTCCGTCGGCGTCCCCGTGGCTGTCCGCCGTCCGCGCTGCCACCCCGACCGCAACGCTGATCGAGCCCGCGAACAAGGGCAGCTCGTACGGGGCTTGCACGGCGGCCAGCATCCGCTCAGCGGCATCGCTTCCAGCGGTCGTGACCACGAGCACGAACTCGTCTCCGTCGACGCGGGCCACCACCCGGGCGTCGGGGACGCAGTCCCCGAGCCGTACGGCGATCTCGGCCAGGATCTGGTCCCCGACGTGGTGACCGAACGAGTCGTTGACGGACCGCATCGCATCAACCCCGAGGTGGAGGACGGTCACCGCCCCGCCCCCCGCGTCCAGCATCTGGTCCAGCTGCCGCCGCAGCTCCGAACGGTTGACCAGGCCGGTCAGCCCGTCGTGGGTCGCCCGGTGCAGCAGCGCCTGCTCGGCCTCGCGGGCCAACCGGGTCAGCGTGAGCTCCCGCAGGTGCCGCTCCTGGCTGCCGCGGGCAGCCAACGCCTGCCTGCGCCCGACGATGACCAGCAGGGCGGCGAACAGCGGCGCCGTGACCCAGCCGGCGAGCTCCTCCGAGACATCCGGCTGGGTCTCGACGAAGTCGAGCACGGTCACCGCCACGGTGCAGGCTGCGCCGGTGAACAGCGCGACGACCTCGACGTTGCTGCCCAGCCGGCCGACGGTGACCGCGATGTAGCCGAAGCTGAGCGCCACCAGGGGCAGCATGAGCCACGGCGGCAGCGGCCCGTACGCCGGCCAGCCGTCGACAACCCGATGGGCGTAGACAAGGTCGGTCGTCGGCCACAGCACCAGCCGGACCGCGGCTCCGGCGAGGCACAAGCCGACCACGACGGCCGAGGGTGAGCGGTCGGCCAGCGCCGCGACCAGGAAGACAGCCGCGCAGGGAAGGACGGACGCCGCCACGTACCGGAGGAAGAGCGGCCGGGCGACCTCGGGGCTCCCGTGCAGCTGCAGCACCGCCGCGTTGGCGCCCAGCTGGAGAGCCAGGGCGACCGCACAGACCCCGGTCCATCCGGCCTGCCGCCGGGGACGCGCCCAGGTCGCGGCCCACAGCTGCTCGAACCCGACCGCCAGCGTCAGCCCCCCGAGCAGGAACTGCGCGTCCACGGCGAGCGCCGGTCCGGTGATCCCCATTGCCGAGCTCTCCCACAGGTCAATGCCCGACCGTCCGGAGCAGGGGTGATCGGGGCAGCCGCCTACAATACTGAACACTCTGTCTATTGTCGAACGCCATGTTCAGTACTAGACGCCTCATCTAGTCCTGAACAGCATGTATAGTTCGGCTGTGACCAGCCTCGCCGAGCCTCCCGACCGCCGGATCCGCCGCTCCCGTGCGGCACTGCGGGCCGCCATCTCCGGCATGGTCGCCGGCGTCGGCTACGACAAGATCACCGTCGCCGACGTGCTGCGCCGGGCAGAGGTGTCGCGAGGCACGTTCTACGCGCACTATGCCGACAAGGACGCCTTGTTCGTGGACGCGATGGAGCACCTGGTGGACGAGCTGGTCGCCGACGTACGAGCGGTCGCGGCCCTCGACACAACTCAGCTCACCGGCGCCGGGGTACGGGTGTTGTTCGTGCACGCGCAGACACACCGGGACCTCTATCTGGCCATGCTCAACGGTGCCGCCGGCGGTGCCGCGATGCGGGGCTACGTCGCCCAGCTGACCGCCGCGTTCAAGGCGATCGTCCTTTCCGGCGTCGCCGCGGTCGGGACCACGCCCCGGATGCCGGTCGATGCCATCGCGCGGTGCTGGGTCGGCGAGCAGCTCGCGCTCACCTCGTGGTGGCTGGAGCACGACAGCGACGTCGACGTCGACGAGCTCACCAGCATGCGGATGCTGCTGATGACCCAGGGGTCGACCTGGGCCTACGGCCTCGAGCCCGGGCAGCTGACGTACGGGCCGCCGCCGGCCTGAGCGCTCGCGATCTCACCCGTGCTGTGTCACCCGGTTGGGCTATCAAGTGCCGACGATTCGTGTGCCAGATTGGGTCCGACGCACGCGAGACGGGGCACCGATGGGGATCAACCGCAGGGCATGGACTGCCGCCGCCATGGTCGCTCTGACCGCCGTGGCGGGCGCCGGACCGGCCCTCGCCGCCGGCTCCACCGTTCGCTCACAGGTCGCTGACGACGCCGCCTGGCTTCGTCAGGGTCAGCTCCCCGACGGCGCGATCGCCTGGTACGTCGACAAGCAGCGGATCAACCCTTACCTCGGCAACTACGCCGCGATCGGGCTCGCCGAGGCGCACAAGGTGACCGGCAGTGCTGCTGACCTGACCGCCGCGACGGCCTGGCTGCGCTGGTACGCCGCACACGAGGACGCCTCCGGCTTCGTCACCGACTACACCGTGTCAGCCACCGGCGCCGAGGTCTCGACCGGCGACATGGACTCCACCGACGCGTACGCCGGCACGTTTCTCCTTGCTACCAGGGCGGTCTGGCGGGCCGGCGCGACGAAGGCCACGATCAGGTCACTCTCGGCCGGCGTCGCGGGCGCCGTGTCAGCGATCGAGGCCACGCATGACGCCGACGGGCTGACCTGGGCCAAGCCGACCTGGCACGTGAAGTACCTGATGGACACTGCCGAGTCCTACGGGGGTCTGCGAGCGGCCGCAGACCTGGCCTCGGTCCTGGGCAACGCAGCGCTGCAGGCCAGGGCCGCCGCGGACGCTTCTGCGCTTTCCCTTGGTGCGCAAGGATTGTGGAACGCTGCGACCGCCTCGTATGACTGGGCGCGCCACGGCGACGGCTCGCAGACGAGCACAGACTGGGCCAATCTCTATCCTGACTCGATGGAACAGAGCTGGGCCGCGGCCTTCGGGCTCGCGGCCCCCGACCGTGCCGTCGCCCTGCAGAACACCGTGATAGCAGCACATCCGTTGTGGGACCGGCCTGGCGCGAGCGACCTCTCGAACGGGGTCCCTGCGCAGGTCGGATACTGGCCCACCGCCGGGTGGGCGCTGCTTCGGTCCGGCGCGACGAACCAGGCCGCGATGGCAGCCACGTACATCCGTACCGCCTCGTTGAGCACCGGCAGGGCATGGCCGTTCACCACGGGCACTGCCGGCCAGCTGATCGTTCTCGAGTCAGGTGACCCGTCCCTCGTCAGCTGAGCTGCGGTGCTTGACGGCACAGCGTCGGTCGGCTGAGATGTGCCGCAGGCCGACCTCCCTGGGGCAACGATGAGCAAGTACTTCCTCAACCGCCTGGCACTGGCCGGGCTGCTGCTCGCGCTGCCGACCTGGGGATTCCTCGTCTACCTCTTCGGAGATGACCACCACCACAACCACCTTGCCTGGTCGCTCTTCGTGGTCGTCGTCTTCCTCGTCGTCGTCCTGGCCCTGTTCGAGTGGTCGGGGCGGACCAGCTCCAAACCCGCCCGAGCAAGGTTCGGCTACCTCGAGATCACCCTCGGCGCCGACGGGCGGTTCTCGACCAGCAAGAGCGTCGTCGCCCTCTGGACGCTGGTGCTCGCAGCCTCGCTGATGTTCCTGAGCGGTCTTGCCTGGTTCACCACGGTGGACCGCAAGGACGTCTTCGGTGGCGACTGGAACTCGTACTTCCTGCTGCTGGGCGGGCCTTTTGCGTCAGCGGTGCTGGCCAAAGGCATCGTCCTGTCGGCGATCAACAAGGACCCGGCCGCCAAGTCCGCCACCTCGTCGCAGAGCGGCACCGCCGTACCGAGCGCCACAATGAGCAACAAGGCGCCCTCCGGCAGCGATCTGGTGTCCAACGACGCCGGCGACACCGACCTGGTCGACAGCCAGTACGTCATCTTCTCGCTCGTGGCCATCGCCTACTTCCTAGGCGCCCTGGTCAGCGCCGGCGTGCGGTTCGGCGCAAGCCGCGACGCGCCACCGACCGTGCTGCCGTCCATTCCGGCCGCGCTGCTGGGGCTGACCAGCCTCGCGGCCCTGACCTACGTGGGCAACAAGGCCGTGACCGCCCAGGGTCTGCGCGTCGTGAAGATGGAGCCGAACCCGGTCGTCAACGGCAGCAAGGTGACGATTACCGTGATCAACCTGCCGCCGACGGCAACGGTCGGCAATACCTACATCGCGCTGCACGACAGTGCCGGCGCCATCACGAACACCGCTCCCGTGACGGTGTCGTCGATGACCGGTGAAATCACCTTCGTTGCGCCCGCCCCGGCCGGCACATACCAGATCAGCATCATCGCCCCCGACACCGTGGCCGGCCCGTTGTCCCTCACCACGTCGTGAGTACGTCAGCCAGGTGAGCTGGTGCGCATGAATTCAGAGGCGGCTCGATGCCGGCCCCGTTGTGCGTCGCGGGTGTTCCGGCCGGGGGTTCGGTAGCTGCGACGACCCGCCTTCTGAGGGCGACGGCATGAAGGTGAATCCAATTGCAGGACCCCCCTGTGGCGGCGGTGTTCTTTGCCGAGGTAGAAGCAGCGTCCATGGAGATCGCCCGCACCAGGTCGTTCGTCGCAACCTGGCGCGGGCGATCAGCCTAGCTCACACGCAACCTCTCCTACGGCTGCGAGTCGGTGTAACGGCCGCCGGTGTTGAGCTGTGCGTCGCGGCGGTTGCCCATCTCCGAGTCGTACTCGACCGCCAGCTCCTCTGCCCAGCTGATCTTGTCCCAGCTGCCGATCGTGTACGTCATGTTGTACGGGCCGTCCGCCGGTGTCGTCAGGAAGGTCGGCTCCACCGACTTGAAGTACGCGTCGACGTCGGCCGGCAGCGTCGTCGCGCTGTCCGTGAACAGCAACGGCGCGTGGAATCCCAGGTGCGACAGCGGCGACGATGCGACCGCGGCCTGCCAGTCGTTGATGTTCACGAGCGAGAACCCATGGCCGGGTCCGGTGATCTTCCAGCCCATCTCACCGGCCGAGTCCCACATCTTCGAGAACGCAATCGCGGTCTCCTCCGGAGTGTCAGCCGGCGCCGTGTTGAAGGCGACGTAGTCGTCGTTGGTGATACGGACCACCGCCCCGTACTTGGCGAGCTGCTTCACGACCGTCCCCGAGATCTGGTTGGGGCCGCCGAACACGTAGATGCGTGCCTGCCCGTGGCGTCGCTGCAGCGCATAGATCGTCGCCTGCGGCACCGAGTTCTTCCGCACCCAGAGGAGGCCGGTCGCCATGTGCGAGACCCA
>JAWWOM010000435.1:0-5167 GCA_033851655.1 Frankiales bacterium | reverse complement strand
GACGTCTCGACCACGGCGGTGGCCGGCTCGACGAAGACCTCGACCCCACGCCGGGTGGCGACGAAGGCGTCGAGGTGGGCCAGCGCCTCCCCGCGGGTCTCCCGCGTCGAGCTGCCGCCGACCGCGCCCTTGCGTGGCCCGCCCCACCCGAAGATCCTCACGTCGTCCCCCCTCGTCGCGCTCACTCGGGCGCGGTGTGCCTTCTACCTGTGACGAGTGGAAGAATGCCACTGTTCGGTGATGTTGGTGGTGGGCGCGCCCCTGCAACCTGGGAGACCGCCCGCGCCTTTCCCCGGGCGACCATTCGCCTGCTCAAAGGAGTTCCTGGTGACCAACGGCAACGCCGACACGTTCGACCTCGTCATCCTCGGCGCCGGCAGCGGCGGCTACGCGTGCGCCCTGCGGGCCAGCGAGCTCGGCTTCAGCGTCGCGATGGTGGAGAAGGACAAGGTCGGCGGCACCTGTCTGCACCGTGGTTGCATCCCGACCAAGGCTCTGCTGCATGCCGCGGAGGTCGCCGACCACACCCGCAACAGCGCCTCCGTCGGCGTCAAGGCCACGCTCGAGGGCATCGACATGGCCGGTGTCAACGCGTACAAGGACAAGGTCGTCTCGACCATGTTCCGCGGGCTTGCCGGTCTGGTGAAGAGCCGCGGCATCACCACCGTCGAGGGCGAGGGCCGGCTGGTCGCGCCCGACGCCGTCCAGGTCGGCGACCGGCGGCTGACCGCGACCAAGGCCGTGGTGCTCGCCACCGGGTCCTACTCTCGCAGCCTGCCCGGCCTGGAGATCGATGGCAGCCGCATCATCACCAGCGAGAACGCGCTAACGCTCGACCACGTGCCGGCCTCGGCCGTCGTGCTGGGCGGCGGCGTGATCGGGGTCGAGTTCGCCAGCGTCTGGAAGTCCTTCGGCGCCGACGTGACGATCGTCGAGGCACTCCCCCACCTTTTGCCGCTCGAGGACGAGGACTCGTCCAAGCGGCTCGAGCGCGCGTTCCGCAAGCGCGGCATCAACTTCTCCGTCGGGGTGCGCTTCGCCGACGCCAAGGTCACCGACTCCGGCGTGACGGTCACGCTCGAGGACGGCAAGACCTTCGACGCCGAGGTGCTGCTCGTCGCCGTCGGCCGAGGACCGGTGTCCCAGGGGCTCGGCTACGACGAGGTCGGCGTCGCGATGGACCGCGGCTTCGTCCTGGTCGACGAGAAGTGCCGGACCAACCTGCCCAACGTCTTCGCCGTCGGCGACCTGCGGCCGGGCCTCCAGCTCGCCCACGTCGGCTTCGCCGAGGGGATCATGGTCGCCGAGGAGCTGGCTGGGCTCAACCCGCCGGCCATCGACTACGACGGGGTGCCCAAGATCACCTACTGCGAGCCCGAGGTGGCCTCGGTCGGCATCACCGCAGCCGTGGCCCGCGAGCGCGGCTACGAGGTCAAGGAGATCGTCTACGACTTCGCCGGCAACGGCCGGGCCAAGATCCTGGAGACCGCCGGTGCAGTCAAGGTGGTCTCAGCGGTCGATGGGCCGGTCCTCGGCATCCACCTCGTCGGCAGCCGGGTCGGTGACCTGATCACCGAGGCTCAGCTGATCGTCAACTGGGAGGCCCTGCCGGCCGAGGTCGCCCAGCTGATCCACCCGCACCCGACCCTGTCCGAGGCGATCGGCGAGGCCCACCTCGCGCTCGCCGGCAAGCCTTTGCACGTACACGACTGACCAGCTCCACCCGGCACGCCGTAGGCTCGTGCGCGTGCCCGCGGGGCTGCACCCCTCACCTGTCCTGATCGCTGGCCGTCCCTGATTCACTGCCGAGAAAGAGGTCGCCGCCACCATGCCGGTCTCCGTCACCATGCCCCGCCTGGGCGAGAGCGTCTCCGAGGGCACTGTCACCCGCTGGCTCAAGAAGGCCGGTGAGCGGGTCGAGGCCGACGAGCCGCTGCTGGAGGTCTCGACCGACAAGGTCGACACCGAGATCCCGTCGCCCACCTCGGGCATCCTGACCGAGATCAAGGTCAACGAGGACGAGACGGTCGACGTGGGTGTCGAGCTGGCGGTCATCGACGACGGTGCCGGCGACTCCGCCCCGGCCCCAGCGGAGACCGCGGCCGAGCCTGCCCCCGCCGCTGAGGCGACTCCGGCCGAGGCGCCGGCCGCTGAAGCCGAGGCAGAGCCTGAGGCCGCGGCGAGCCCGGCCGAGCGCGAGGAGGTCGCCGCCGAGTCCGCCCCTGCTCCCGAGGCACCCCAGCAGCAGCCGCAGACCTCCAGCCTGGAGCCGTCCGCAGCAGCTGCTCCGCCAGTGCCCGAGCTCAACGGCAACTCCGACGCGTACGTGACCCCGCTCGTCCGCAAGCTCGCCGCCGAGCACGGCGTCGACCTCAGCGCCATCGCGGGCACCGGTGTCGGTGGCCGCATCCGCAAGCAGGACGTGCTGGACGCCGCGGGTGCTCCGGCTCCCGCAGCCCCCGCACCCGCAGCGGCCGCACCCGCCGCGGCCGCTGCGCCGGCGAAGACGGCCCCTGCCGCCGCGCCCGCGCCTGCGGGGTCGGCGAACGCCACGCCGGCCACCCAGCTGCGCGGCCGCACCGAACCGTTGTCCCGGCTGCGCAAGGTCATCGCCACCCGGATGGTCGAGTCGCTGCAGATCTCGGCCCAGCTCACCACCGTGGTCGAGGTCGACGTGACCCGGATCGCCCAGCGCCGGGCCGCTGCCAAGTCGGCCTTCGAGGCTCGCGAGGGCGTCAAGCTGTCGTTCCTGCCGTTCTTCGCGCTGGCCACGGTCGAGGCGCTCAAGGCGCACCCGAACGTCAACGCGAGCATCGACCTCGAAGCCGGCACGGTCACCTACCACGACGCCGTGCACCTCGGCATCGCCGTGGACACCGACCGCGGCCTGCTGGTGCCGGTGATCACCCACGCCGAGGACCTCAACATCGGCGGCCTTGCCCGCAAGATCGCCGACCTCGCCGACCGGACCCGCAGCAACAAGGTGAGTCCGGACGAGCTGGGCGGCGGCACGTTCACGCTGACCAACACCGGGTCACGCGGGGCGCTCTTCGACACCCCGATCATCAACCAGCCGCAGGTCGGCATCCTCGGCACCGGCGCTGTCGTCAAGCGTCCGGTCGTCATGGCGACCCCCGACCTCGGCGAGACGATCGCCATCCGGTCGATGGTCTACTTCGGCCTGAGCTACGACCACCGGCTGGTCGACGGCGCCGACGCCGCGCGTTTCCTCAGCACCATCAAGGCCCGGCTCGAGGACGGCAACTTCGACTCCGAGCTCGGCCTCGCCTGACCCCGCTCCGCAACGGGCCGCGCAAGAGGCACCACCACCAGGGCGGGTCCCGGGCGGTGGTGCCTCCGCCGTTGGACGAAGGCCGGGCGGACCACAGGGCGGCCGGGTCGAGATGCCGGGCCGGCCTGGCCAAGGCAGGATGACGCCATGCACATCGCCCTCACCGGTGCCTCCGGCCTGCTCGGCTCAGCCCTCGTCCCGGCACTGCGGAGCGAGGGGCACGACATCGTGCGGCTGGTTCGGGGCGACGTGTCGGCTCCGGACCAGGTCAGCTGGGACCCGGCGCGCGGCAAGCTCGATCCGGCCACCCTCCAGGGAGTCGAAGCGGTCATCAACCTGTCGGGTGCTCCCGTCGCCGGCCACCGCTGGTCGGCAGCGCAGAAGCAGCTGATTCGCTCCAGCCGGGTGGAGGCCACGACCACGCTCGCCCTGGCACTGGCCGCTGCGGAGCCCCGCCCGCGACTGCTGCTGTCGGCGTCGGCGATCGGCTGGTACGGCCCCACCGGCGACATCGCCGTCGACGAGGCGACGCCTGCCGGAACCGGCTACTTCCCGTCCGTGGTCCGGGCCTGGGAGGCAGCCACCGAGCCGGCAGAACTCGCCGGGATCCGGGTCCTGCACCTGCGGACCGGACTGGTGCTGACCGGCAACGGCGGCCTGCTCGGCTCGGGAGTGCAGCTGCCCGGCGGCCTCAAGGTGCCCATGCTGACCCTGTTCAAGCTCGGCGCGGGCGGCAAGCTGGGCAACGGACGGCAGTGGCAGTCCTGGATCTCCCTCGCCGACGAGATCGGCGCCATCCAGTTCCTGCTCCGCGAGGCCGAGGTCCGCAACCTCAGCGGCGCAGTCAACCTGACTGCACCGGAACCCGTCCGCAACACCGAGCTGACCTCGGCGCTCGGTGCGGCGCTGCACCGGCCCACCGTGCTGCCGGTGCCGAAGTTCGCGCTGCGCGCGGCGATCGGCGAGTTCGCGGACGAGGCGGTCGCCAGCCAGCGAGTACTGCCCCGCGTGCTGCTGGACGCGGGCTATCAGTTCGCGCACAGAACGATCGACCAGGGAGTCGACGCCGCACTGCACCACGACCCGACCACGTCGCCGGACTGACGGTAACCCAGCGTGGTGGCGGCCGCGGTCAGGCCCTGGCGATGGCCGCGATCCGCCAGCCGTCGGCTCCTCCACCGGTCCGGACCAGCCGGATCGTCCAGGTGGTCAGCGGCCTGGCCGGTCGCCGCTGGACTGTCGACCCGTCGCGCCCGATCAGCGCGTACGAGCTGAGCTCGTCCGCCACCCGCAGCCGGACGCCAGTGGCACTCACCGCGACGACGTCGACCCTGCGCACCGTCAACGCCAGCCCGTTCGCGTGCACGCCGGCGGCCACCATCGCCGCGAGGCGGGCCCGCTCGGCGACCAGCGGCGCCGAGCCGGCGGCGTAGACCTGATCGAGCAGAGCACGGTCTCCTGCCGCGAAGGCGCCGTCGCGCTGGTCGTCCAGCCGAGCCAGCACAGCAAGCATCGACTGGGCGGTGACCGTGCCGGCCGCCGTGCGGCCGGGGCGGGGCTCGGGCGCCCGGGGACGCGCCTCTGGGGCCGCCCCCCCGACCGCGGTACGCGGCGCCGGGATGGTCGTCGTCGCCCCGGCCCGGCCGGTTGTCGTAGTCGTCGTTGCAGGTGCTCCCGTGGTGGGCGTCCAGGTCACCGCTGGTGGGCCGCCGGGCAGAGCCGGCGAGCCGGCACCGCTCGCTGGACCTGGCGACGGGCTGACCGGACCCCAGGACGGGACGGCCGAGGGCGAGCTCGACCGAGCCCACGCGACGCCACCCCAGATGGCGCCGGCGAGTGCCGTCGGCACCGCGGCGGCGGCGACCAGCCGGCGGG
>JAWWOM010000426.1:0-3699 GCA_033851655.1 Frankiales bacterium | reverse complement strand
CGGTGTCCCGTCGGGGTCGACGGCTCGGATGGCGGCTGCTGGTCACGCTGGCCTGGATGCTGGCTCTCGCGGTGCCGTGCTGGATCCTGGCCGCCCTGCTGGTCGACCGGGCCACAGCCGACATCGTCGCCTACGCGGGAGCGACCTGCGGCTTGGCCGTCGGCATCAATGTCGGTCCCCGGCTTCGCCGTCGCAGCCACTGAGGTTCCGCGGAGCATCCGCGGAGACGTCCCTCTGACTGGTCACGGCCGTGCGTACACGGCATAGAAGTCGCGGGAGGACGAGGAGTCGTACCGCGAGACGGCCGGCTGCATGTCGGGCAGCAGCTTGCGCTCCGTCGCGTGCGCCCCGGCCGCCGCGTTGTACAGGTTGAAGCTTGTCCAGGCGGGATTGATGTCCAGCTCCATGGCCCGTACGGCACCTCCGCGGCGGAGCAGCTCGGCCAGGGTCGCGGCGGAGAGGCTGTTACCCGCGGCGAACACCACGTCACCGTTGGCTGCGATGCCGACACCGGTCCGCCAGACATAGGCACGGTAGGAGATCGTCTTTCCCCAGCGCTGTCCGGTGTTGTCGTTGATGGACGGGACGACTTGGCCACCGTCGACGATCAGCAGCAGGTTCTGGCGGAGCGACACGACACCAGCGCTCATCGACACCTCGGTGCCCCAGCTGCCGACATCGACGTGCCCGTCGGCATAGCAGACCATCGAGGCAGCGCCCGGGCGCAGCGGGGCGACTGTCCGCCCTTCGTTGAAGAACCCACCGTTCGCGTCGCCGAGCCGGAAGGCCGAGTTGTAGGCGGCGAGCAGGTTCACTCGACGCGGTCCGCTGAGGTTCGGCGGCAGCTTCCATGGTCCGCCGCCCGGCTGGTCGGTGCCGGGGTGGTAGATCGTGGAGAGGAGGTGCTGGTCCATCCGGACGATCGCTGAGGTGTAAGAGGTGTGTCGGGCGTCCGGCCTCAGGTAGGCGGCGCGCATTGCCGGCAGCCCGTGCACCGTGGCGAGGGTCTGCCATACACCTTCGCCCGGGAGTGCGGGTGCGACCACCGGTACGACGTTCGCCAGCTTTGCCGGGGCGGCCGGCTTGGCTGTGTGCGCTGGGGCTGTCACCGGCGCTGAGGTGGGGCCGCCCGACGGTGCAGGGGTCGCCGAACCGGTGGGCACGCGCAGCAAGGGCGAGTTGGCGGCCGGCGCGCCACCGACCTTGGGCGGATGCAGCTTGTACTGCAGGTTCTCCGCCCAGGTCACCAGGGATCCGCCCCCTTGCCCCCGCACCCACTCGGCCACCCGCGCCTGCTCGGAGTCGGTGCTCCTGGCCGACATCGCCTTGCCCAGCGACCACTCCCAGGGCGAGAGCAGCACGAGGAGGGCCAGCAGCCCGAAGCCGGTTCGCCGGGCCAGGAGCCGCCGTCGGCTGACGCGGTGCGACCCGGTCAGCGGGACGATGGTGGTCGGTTCGATGCCCATGATTCGCGTACGACTCCCGTCACGGTGTGGAGCTGCCCATGATCGCTATCGGCCGTGACGGGGGCAGTCGCGGCCTGCGGTCATAGTGCCTGCACCTGCCTGAGAATCTGGTGTGCCGCAGAGGTTCGGGTGGGCAGGCCTACCACTCACAAGGGGGGTCGAAGTGGCAGGCCTGCCGTGGCGGACGGTACACGTCTGCAGGCGCAACGTCGGCCGTCCCTCATGCAGCGCATAGACCACGCGGAGCCTCACGCCGCCACTTCCGACCGGCTCTTACCCGACTCCTATTTCTTCACCATGAATCCCCCATTGCCATGGGGAAAGGCCGAACGTCTGCGGTCACTCGGGGTAGCCCAGCAGGGCGTGCGCGAGCGGCAGCAGGCCCCCGACGCGTACGGGCTCCAGGGGGTCGGGGCCGGGAGTCAGCCGCCGATAGGCGCCGGGCGGGGTCCCGTACACCGCGCTGAAACGCCGCGAGAAGTGGTACGGGTTGGCGAACCCACTGAGCCGGGAAACCTCGGCGATGGTGGCGTTGCTGCGCTGGAGCTGAACCGCCGCCCGTGCCAGCCGTACCTGCTCGAGGGCTCTGGCCGGCCCGCAGGCGTACTGCTGCCGGAACACGCGGAACAGGTGCCCTGGCGAGATGCTCGCAGCAGCGGCCAGCTCCCCGGCGTCCAGAGCCCGGATGCCGTCCCTGCTCCACCTGTCGCGGACGTGCTGGACGACCGCTGCCACCTGCGGGGTCAGGACGACCGTTCCGTCGATCTGCGGGTCGCGGACAAACGCCTCGAGCAGCAGGCCGACCAGTGCGTCGCTGCGGGCTCGGGCGAGGGACGAGTCCTGGCCGGCGAGGCTCACCAGATAGCCGCAGATCCCCCGCAACAGAGGATTTGCCGCCAGGCTGCGTACTGGCGGCCACGACGTCTCCGATGGAAGGTCAGCGCTGGCGATCAGGCTGAAGTGCACGTAGGCGTGCCGGGAGGGTTGTGCCTCGTCCCAGCGGTAGGAATCGATAGTTCCGGATCGCGCCAGGGCGAGGACGCCCTGCGTCAGCCGAAGCTCCCTCGGCTCGGTGTCCGACGTCGGTTCGGAGACGGACCACACGGCTGACCCTGCGAGCAGCCAGACGAACTCGTAGTCGCCGAGCAGCCGGGGTCCGAAGCTGCTTCCGGGTGGGTAGTCGGCCACCTGGACAAGCCCTGTGGTGAGCACGATGGGCCAGGGTGATGTCACTCCTGGATATTATCCCGCGACGGTCCGGCATTGGCGCACGCCCTCACAGGCGGCAGGGTGGAGGGTGTCCACCACGCGACGACGAGAGGGCGCCCGGATGACCACGTTCGCCAGCGAGCCTTCGACCGCCGCGGGGCTGCCGCTGTTCGACCACCCGAGCGCGCGGCTTGCCGCCTTCTACGGCGAGAACGGATTCGCCCTGCTGAGCAACGCGCTCAGCCCGGGCGAGGTGGCGGAGGTCAACGCGGAGGCCGTACGACTGTGTCGCGGAGAGCTGGGCCACGTGGCTGGGGCCGCCGGCGGGGAGGACGAGTCGGACGAGGAGCTGTTGCGGCGGTTCCTGTGCATCCACTACCCGCACAAGGTTTCCGGGGTTGCCCGGCGGGCGTTGGCCAACCCGCGCATCGTCTCCGCCCTCACCTCGGTCATCGGCCCGAACGTCAAGGCCATGCAGTCGATGCTGTTCATCAAGTCCGAGGGGAAGCCGGGTCAGGCCTGGCATCAGGACGAGTACTTCATCCCGACCCGCGACCGCTCCCTCACCGGAGTGTGGATCGCCCTGGACGACGCGACGATCGAGAATGGCTGCCTGTGGGTGCTGCCGGGCTCCCACCGCCGCGGCGTGCTGTATCCGGCGCGCGACCAGGAGGACCCGCGGTTCGACTGCAGCATCGAGGCCTACGACTTCCCCTATCGGGACGAGGATTCGGCGCCGGTCGAGATCCCCGCCGGCACGGCAGTCATCTTCAACGGCTACCTGCTCCACCGGTCCCTGGAGAACTCCGGCAAGCACGGCTACCGGCGGGCGCTGGCCAACCACTACATGAGCGCCGAGTCGCTGCTGCCGTGGCGCCAGCCGCGCGAGGGTGAGCACATGGGCATCGCCGACTATCGCGACGTGGTTCTCGTTGCCGGCGAGGATCCCTATGCCTACAAAGGCGTCGAGGACCTGGCCCGGCCGATGTCGCGGCCTGACAAGCAGGGTGGCTGCGACCGCTAG
>JAWWOM010000415.1:0-2972 GCA_033851655.1 Frankiales bacterium | reverse complement strand
GGCGCTGGTGGCCGGCGCGGTGGCGCTGGTCGCCGGAGCGCTGGCGCTGCTGGTGGACGCTGCGGTGCTGCCGCTGCCGGAGCTGCAGCCCGCAAGTGCGAGCAGGCTCGCAGCGGCGAGCAAGGCCGTCGCTCTGTGGTGATTCATCGAACGTTTCCTCCTGGTATCGGTCGTGGACCGGTTGCCGCGCCTGCGCCGTCGCTGGCCCACGCTGGTCAAGCTGGCCAGCTGCATCCGACGAAGGCGCCGGACGGAGACACCTGCTCCGTTCGGGCTGGGCGCAACAGTACGCACGGCGACATGTTCAAGCAAGACCTTGGCTGCAAGATGCAAAATCGTGACACAACCGCGACAGATCAGCGATCACAGCCGCCCAGAAACGCCGAAAGGGAAGGATCCGGACGGATCCTTCCCTTTCGTACGTCGGTCGGCCCCGGGCCGCCGGTCAGCCGACGGTGGCTCGTACCCGCATCGGGCCGGTGCTGCCACGCACCACCAGCTCCGGCTCGAACAACAGCTCGTCGGAACCGGGAGGGGCTCCGTCGATCTGGTTGCCGAGCAGGGTGACCACGGCCCGGCCCATGGCCTCGATGGGTTGGCGGACCGTCGTCAGGGGCGGGTCGGTGCAGTTCATGAACGCCGAATCGTCGAAACCGACGACCGAGATGTCGTCGGGGACGTCGAGCCGGGCGCGGCGTACGGCCCTGATCACACCCAGCGCGAGCGGGTCCGAGGCACAGATGATGCCGGTGACACCGTTGGCGACCAGGCGGCTGCCGGCGACCTGGCCACCCTCCACGGAGAACATCACCCGCTCCGCCAGCAGCATGTCCGCCGGCACCCCCGAGGACGCTGCTGTTGCATGGAAGGCCTCGAGCTTGCGTTGTGAGGGCACGTGGTCCGGCGGACCGAGCACGATCCCGATCCGTTGGTGGCCAAGGGATCTCAGATGCGCAAAGGCCTGCTCGATGGCCACGGCATCGTCGGTCGAGACAGCTGGGAAGCCCAGGTGCTCGACCGCGGCGTTGATCAACACCACCGGCACACCGCGTTCGTGCAGCTGGACGAAGTGCTCGTGGGAGGCATCCATCTCGGCGTAGGCACCACCCGCGAAGACCATGCCCGAGACCTGCTGCTCGAGCAGCATCCGGACGTACTCGGCCTCCGACAGCCCACCGGCTGTGCGCGTGCAGAGGACCGGGGTGAAGCCGCGTTGGGCCAGCCCACCACCGACCACCTCGGCCAGTGCCGGGAAGATCGGGTTCTGCAGCTCCGGCAGCACCAGACCCACCAGGCGGGCCCGGTCTCCTCGCAGCTGGGTTGGCCGCTCATAGCCCAGGACGTCCAGCGCCGTGAGCACCGTCTCGCGGGTGGCGGCGGAGACGCCCGGCTTGCCGTTGAGGACCCGGCTGACAGTGGCCTCGCTGACGCCGACCTTGCTTGCAACCTCTGCGAGTCGTCTGGCCATGGGAAGATGCTACCGCACCACCGCAAGTATCACGCAACTGAACGCAAGCCGCTTCCCGTTGTGCCGGATCGACGGTCATCCGCGGCCGCCAGGGGGGAGGCCGACCTGTGGGCTGAACCGCGGGGATGCGGAGCACGAAGGACCTGTGTGAGACTCACCCTCGTGCCCGCCGATCGCGAGATTGCGTCGTACGCCCACCACGGCGACTCGGCGTTGGGCGCCCTGGTGGCGGAGCGGGACGGCCGGGCTCTCGAGGCGCTCTACGACCGCTACGGCACTGCCTGCTACTCCCTCGCCCGCCGCATCGTCGTGGACGGCCAGCTGGCCCAGGACGTGGTGCAGGAGGTCTTCCTCACCCTGTGGCGCAACGCCGGCCGTTTCGACGGCACGCGCGGCTCGCTGTCCACCTACCTGCTTTCGATCACCCATCACAAGGCGGTAGATGTCGTACGGAAAGAGGAACGGCAACGCTCGCGGCGGGCACCGGCGGAGGTGCTCGAGCTCACCGACAGCGGCCAGGACGTGGACGAGGAGGCGTGGACCTCGATGCGCCGGACCAAGGTGCGCTCGGCCCTGGCCGCACTTCCCGACCCGCAACGCGAGACCCTGCTGCTGGCCTACTTCGGCGGCTACACCCAGCAGGAGATCGCCCGCCTCACCGACACGCCACTGGGTACGGTCAAGACCCGGACTCTGGCTGCCCTGCGCAAGCTCAGGACCGGCCTGGCCGGATACGACGAGAACGGGACAGGAGGTGGGACACCGTGAGCAGCCACCAGGACTGGGACGAGATCGCGGCCGGGCACGCGCTCGGCGCGCTCGAGCCTGATGACCAGCAGCGCTTCGAGGCCCACCGGCGCGACTGCCCCGAGTGCGACCAGGTGCGGCTGGACACGGAGGCGGTGATGGCCGAGCTGGCCATGGCACCGGAACCGATCGCTCCTCCGCCGGAGCTCAAGGCCCGGCTGATGGCAGCGATCCACGAGGCCTCCGACGACGAGCCGCGGATGGTGGCGGTCAGCTCCCCCGACACCCTGGAGATCCTGCGCGACCACAAGCGCTCGACCCGCGACGCGCTCGCCGACAGGTGGGTACGGTTCGCCGCCGCGGCCTCGGTGGTCCTGCTCGCTGTCATTGCCGCCGGTGTGTGGTCCCTCGGCGGCAGCAGCTCCACCACGCCGCGGTTCGTCGCCCTGCAGTCCCAGACCGGCGGGACCCAGCTGGCCACGGTCGAGCTGCTCGGGCACCAGGCCTGGATGATCAGCCCGGCCATGCCGGCCAACGACGCCGCCACCTCGCAGTACGTGCTGTGGGCGCTGCCCCTCAACGGGTCCCCCGTACCGGTCGGCAGCTTCGACGTCGCCCCCGGGCACACCGTCTCGGCGATCGGCAAGGTGACCGGGCCGCTGTCGTCGGTCAAGGCGTTCGCGGTCAGCAAGGAGCCGGGCCGGACCCTGCCCACCAAGCCGACAGACGTCCTCGCCAGCGGGACGCTGACCTAGCA
>JAWWOM010000403.1:0-7185 GCA_033851655.1 Frankiales bacterium | reverse complement strand
ACCTGTTGCCGCGAGGTCCGCAGACGCAGGTCACGTACACGCTGGCGGTCGACCTCGCGGTGCCGCTGCTGTCCCTGTTCAGGCGGAGGACCGAGAAGACCATCATGGACATCGCACTCAAGTTGCTGAAGAAGCGGGTCGAAGGCGGCCCGTGAGCGCACACCCGGTACCGTCGTCGGGCCCGGGTGTGCCATTTCCTGATTCCGGGCGTCGTTCTTCGTCCTGCACCATGGGTCCACGCCGGTCCGGAACGGCGACGGGGTGCCACGCGTCAAGAGGAGAGTTCAGTGGGTCTGACCATCGGGGTCGACGTGGGCGGGACCAAGGTCCTGGCGGGCGTCGTGGACGAAAAGGGCACGATCCTCGCCAGGTCGCGCCGTCCGACCCCCAGCAACAGCCCGACCGAGACCGCCGACGCCATCGCAGCGGCCGTCTCGGAGTTCCGGCTGGAGTACGAGGTCGAGGCCGTCGGCATCGGGGCCGCCGGCTGGATCGACGAGACCCGCTCGCTGGTCAGGTTCGCCCCCAACCTGGCCTGGCGGGACGAGCCGCTGCGGGACATCGTCGAGGCCCGGATCGGCCTACCGGTCGTCGTCGAGAACGACGCCAACGCCGCGGCCTGGGGCGAGTACCGGTTCGGCGCCGGACGCGGTCACACACATCTCATCCTGATCACCGTCGGCACCGGCATCGGCTGCGGCATCATCCTCGACGGCCTGCTCTACCGCGGCCGGTTCGGCGTCGGTGGCGAGCCGGGGCACGTCCGGGTGGTCCCTGACGGCCGGCGTTGCGGCTGCGGCAACCGCGGCTGCTGGGAGCAGTACTGCAGTGGGCGCGCACTCGAGCGGGAGGCCCGCGAGATCGTGGCCGCGTCGCCTGCGGCCGGAGCAGGGCTGCTCGAGCGGGTCAACGGCAACATCCAGGCGATCACCGGCCCCGTGGTGACAGCGGCGGCCATTGACGGTGACGTCACCGCGCTGGAGTGCTTCGACGTGGTCGGCGCGTGGCTCGGTCAGGGCGTGGCCGACCTGGCCGCGACGCTCGACCCCGGCTGCTTCGTCATCGGCGGCGGAGTGTCCGCGGCCGGCGAGCTGCTCGTGGCCCCCGCCCGCAAGGCCTACGAGGGCACCCTCACCGGCCGGGGGCACCGACCCTTCGCCGAGCTGATCGTGGCCGAGCTGGGCGAGCTGGCCGGTCTCGTCGGCGCCGCGGACCTGGCCCGGTACCGCGACTGATGGCGGCCGCGACGCTGCGCGTGCTGTCCTACAACGTCCGCTCGATGCGCGACGACACCGAGGCGCTGGCGTCGGTCATCCGGCAGGCCGAGCCGGACCTGGTGTGCGTCCAGGAAGCTCCGCGGTTCCTGCGCTGGCGCTCCAAGTGCGCGGCGCTTGCCCGTACCTCCGCCATGGTCGTGGTCACCGGCGGCCGCCCCGCCGGGGCGATGCTGCTGCTCGCCCGGCTGGGGGTGGACGTCCACTCCACCCGGGACGTGCTGCTGTCCCGTACCCCCGGGCTGCACCAGCGAGGGCTGGCCATCGCCGAGGTGTCGGTGGGCGGCTCCCAGGTGGCGGTGGCGAGCATGCACCTCGGACTGCGCGCCGACGAGCGGCTGCGGCACGTCGACGAGGTGATGGCGGCGATGTCCCGCTACGAGGTGCCGGTCGTCCTCGCCGGGGACGTCAACGAGCGGCCGGGGGAGCCGGCCTGGTCGTCGTTGAGCGAGACGTTCCAGGACAGCTGGCTGGCCGCTGGCAACGACCCGGCTGGTGGGCTGACCTACAGCTCCCATGCTCCGTACGAGCGCATCGACGCCGTCTTCGCCGACCGCCGGCTCTCCGTGCTGTCCTGCGAGGTGCCGTCCTGGCCGGAGGTCGCCAAGGCCAGTGACCACCGGCCGGTGCTCTCGGTGCTGGCCCTGCCCTGACCGCTGATTCCGGTTCATACTCGCGGCATGACCGAGCTGCTCGAGGGCGGTCCGCCGCAACGCCAGCGCCGCTGGCCGACGGTGCTGGTCGCGCTGACGGTGGCCGGCGTGCTGGGCGTCGGAGCGGTGCAGAAGCTGTCGGCGGGCGGCAGCACGAGTACGGCGCGACCGTCCCCGACCGCCGCCGGGGCGCATCCCTCGTACGTCCGGCCGTCCTTCGGTCCGCCGTCGCTGCCGGTCCCAACGGTCCCGACTGAGGTCGTCCTGCCGGCCTCGCCGACCCTGGCGACCACGGTCCACCCGCGGCTGGTCGGCGTGCCGTTGCGCGACGCCTCAGGGGTCAGCCTGGTGATCGGTGGGTCACAGCTGATCGGCGTGGGCAGCCGGTCGGTCGGGTTCGGCACGGTGCCGGTCCGTACCGGGGAGCGGGTGATCGCCGTGCGGTCGCTCCGCGCCGGCCTGATGGTGACCGTGACCACCGGCGACGGGCAGGACCAGCCGTACAGCCGGGTCTACCTGGTGCGCAAGGGAGCACCGGCACGGTTGTTGGCGTCGACCGACGCAGCGTTCCCAGCCTTCGACGGCCAGTCGCTCTTCACGATCGGCTACTCCGGCACCGGTACGAGTCCCAACCTGGTGACCCGGATCGACCTGTCCGGCCGGGTGCTGTCCCGGCACAAGGTGCCGCCGGAGTCGGTGCTGGCGGGCGACACGGTCAAGGGACTGCTCGTCCAGAGGATGGGCACCGCGGTGAACCCACTGTCGACGCTGCAGCTGCTCGACCGTACGACGTTCGCGGTGACCAGGACGATCGGCAAGATCGGCTGGGTGGTGGCCAACACGGGTACCCGGGCCGCCTGGACCAACTCCACGTGTGACCTCACCTGCACCATCGTCGTCGCCGACCTGGCCAGCGGCCGGCGGACCACGCTGAAGGCCGAGAGGGGCTTCGGCATCTCCGTGGCCGCCCTCAGCCCGGACGGCAAGCGGGTCGCGCTCGCCTACTCCGGCCGGCATCCCGAGCAGCCCGGCGGCGGGGCCGCCGGGTTCGTCGACGTCGTCGAGCTGGCGACAGGTGCCCGGCACCGCGTCCCTGGGGTGGCCACCGACGTCAAGCAGGCGGCCGACCTGTCCTGGACGCCCGACGGACGCTGGCTGGCGATCGCGGTCGACATCACCGACAAGGGCTACCGGGTCGTCGGCCTGTGGCCGGCATCCGGCGGCGCGGTCCAGATCGTGCGGTCCAAGGTGCCGGGCAGCGGCTACACCGAGGGTGCGTTGCTTGCCCTCTGACCACCGCCCTCACGGCCGCCGGAAGCTCGGCACCAGCAGGTGGGTGAGCTGCTCGAGGAACAGGCCGACGTCGGTCACGATGCCGACCGCCTGGGCGGAGCCGCGGTCGGCCAGCTTGGTCACCGTGGCCGGGTTGATGTCGACGCAGACCAGCGGGATGGCGGCGGGCAGCAGGTTGCCGGTGGCGATCGAGTGCAGCATCGTCGCCACCATGATGGCGAACCCCACTCCGGGTACGTGGTGGCGCATCGCCCGCTGGCCTTCGATGACGTCGGTGTAGACATCGGGCAGCGGCCCGTCGTCGCGTACGGAGCCGACGAGCACGAAATCGTAGGAGCCGCGGACCAGGGCGTGCATCACCCCGCCGGTGAGCACGCCGGTCTCGACGGCGGCGGCGATGGAGCCGGAGCGCCGGATGGTGTTGATCGCCCGGATGTGGTGCTCGTGGCCGTGCTCCACGCCCTTGCCGCGGGCGAGGTCGACGCCGAGGCTGGTGCCGAACAGCGCCGACTCGATGTCGTGTGTCGCCAGCGCGTTGCCGGCGAAGAGCACGTCGACGAAGCCGGCTTCGACCAGCGCCACCATGGCCGGCGCCGCACCCGTGTGGACGACAGCAGGGCCGCAGACCCAGAGGATCTTGAGCCCGGAAGCCTTGACGTCGCGCATCTGCTGGGCGACCTGCTGCACCAGCAGCGCCTGCGGCTTCTCGCTGGAGACCTCGCTTGCCATGAACTCGAACGTCTGGCCGTCGGAGCGTTCCCGTACCGGCAGATCGACCCGCACTCCGCCGGCTCCGCAGACCACGACGTCGCCGGTCCTCACGTCGGACACCGGGATCGTACGGGGCCTGCCCTTGGCCACGACGATGCCGCAGTCCATCTCCGGGTTGTCCACCCGCAGCCAGCGCCCGTCGATCCGGACCCGGGTCTCGAGGTTGGTCGTGGAGTAGAAGTCCTCCGGGAACACCCCGTCGCGGTCGACCTCGCGCAGCGTGGCCTCACCCGGGTCGATCTGGTTGGCGCCGTGGGTCTGCACCCGCATCAGCAGCCGCTGCAGGGCCTCGTCGTCGCCGGCCTCGACCCTGATCCTGGCGTAGGACTCGTCGGACTGGCTCTTGCCGACGTCGAGCGCCTCGATCGTGTAGTCCCCGCCGTAGCCGAGCACGTCGTCCAGCACCCGGGCGAGGGCTCCGGTGTCCATCAGGTGGCCGCGCAGCTCGACGGTCTCATGGCACTGCACGCGAACGCCTCTCGAGGACGGGATTGAGCTGGGACGCCGGAGCAACCGCTCAGACGACAGCGCCGTCGCCGTCGTCGTCCCTGTCGTCGTCGCGCATCCGGTAGACCAGGGTCGCGAAGCCGCCGACGATGGCGCAGGCCGCGATGTAGACCGACCCCTGCGAGAAGTCCACCGGGATGTAGTTGCGCAGGACGATCGCCAGGATGCCCAGGCCGATCAGCGCCCAGGCCAGGATGGTCATGGGCTGCAGCCGGGGCAGCGGCGGCGGCGGCTCGGGGACGAAGTGCTCGTCGAGGTAGCTCTCGACGTGGCTGGGCAGCGCCGGCTCGTCCGGGGTGACGTCGGGAACCGGATTCTGCCGGGCGGTGATCGACCGGCGGGTCGTCCAGGTCTGGCTGCGGGTCGGCGCGCTCAGCTCCTCCATCGCCGGCCACGGCGCCTCGGCCGGCCCGCTGGTGTGGAACATCGCGACCAGCTGATCGAACACCTCGTCCTCGCTGACGGTGCCGGCGATGACCGCCTCCGCCTCCGAGCGCTGGGCGCCGTCGACCCACAACCGGTCGGTCGGCAGGGCCGGGGGACGCACGTCGGCGAAGTCGCCCTGCCGGCCCGGCGTCGGCGCGACGTAGGCCGCGATGCCGGCCGCACCGAGCATGGTCAGCAGCTCGACGCCGAGGCGCGGGTCCACGTCACGCAGCGGCACGTAGTAGGCGGCGGTCAGCCCGTTGGCCCGGGTCGCGCCGGCATCGGCGCCCGCCCGGTCCTCGCCGTAGAACTGGTCGTCCGCCTGGCCGTCGGCCGGTCCTTCGCCACTCATGCCGTTCATTGTGCCGCCCCCCGCTCCGTCTGTCGTGCCCTCTGCCGGGTCTTTCGAGCGGCCGTGCGGGATGTCGGGGATGTCGTGCGGGATGTCGCGCGGGATGTCACGTGGCATGTCACGCGGGATGTCACGCGGGATTTCATGGCTGTCGCCGGTGTCGTCGGTCATGACGCCTCCGCGGCCCGGGTGAGCCCGCGGACGAAGGACAGCGACCCGGCGAAGATCGCCGGAGCGTCGTAGTCGAGCGTCGCCACGTGGAAGCTCCGCGGCAGAAGGCGTTGTTCCTTGACCCTGCTGGACACGCCGGCCAGCACCACGTCGCTGTTCGCCGGCTCGACCACGTGGTCCTGCTGGCTGGTGAAGACGAGCAGCGGCTGGGTCACCCGCGGCAGCTCGGCCAAGGTCAGTGCCCACAGCGAGCGCAGCGAGTGGAAGGCGCGGGTCGGCACCCGGTCGTAGCCACCCTCGGACACTCCGGGCAGCGCGATGTCGTCGACGATGCCGGGGGCGGAGGGCATCACCTTGGACACGACGCCGGAGAACCGGGCCCGCGGGTCCGTCGTCGACAGCGACGGGTTGACCACGACGACGCCGCGTACGGCAGCGCCGCGGGTCTCCGCCAGCCGCAGCGCCAGGCAGCCGCCGACGGACAGGCCGAGGACGACCACCTGGGCGCACCGCTCCTGCAGCTCGACGAAGGAGCGCTGGGCCTCGGCGAACCAGTCCTGCCAGATCGTCCGGTTGGCGTCCTGCCAGCGGGTCCCGTGGCCGGGCAGCCGGGGGACCGACACGCTGAGCCCGTCCCGCGCGAGGTACTCGGCCCACGGCCGGACGCTGACCGGGGAGCCGCAGAAGCCGTGCAGGACCAGGGCGCCGACGGGACCGCCGTCGTGCCGCCATGCCTCGGCGCCCTGGAGCACAGGCAACGGGCACCTCCGGACGACGGGTCGGGCAAGGACGGACGGTGGCCGGACTACCTTGCGCCGTCCTGCGATGGTGTCATGCCGTGGCCCGGTTGTGCAGGGGAGGTACTGCTGACCTGGCTGCAGGGTGACGGGCAGATTGCGTACGGTCTTCGGGGAGGCGATGTAGTTCACCCGATTGCCGTACGGGATGCTGGGTCACCGCTTGGACCAGAAGCCGCCCATCCAGGGGGCCGCGGGTGTTGATCCGGCCGGTCGTGCTCCGTAGGGTCTGCGTCAGGCGAAGGGAGAAGCCGGGTGTTCTACTGGATCGTCAAGGTGATTCTCTCGCCACTGCTGCGCACCCTGTTCAGGCCGTGGGCAGAGGGGCTGGAGAACATTCCGGACGACGGCCCGGTCATCATCGCCAGCAACCACCTGTCCTTCTCGGACTCGATCTTCATGCCGCTGGTGGTTCCGCGTCAGGTGATCTTCTGGGCCAAGAGCGACTACTTCACGCAGCGCGGGGTCAAGGGCGTGGCCAAACGCTGGTTCTTCCGGGCCGCCGGACAGCTGCCGGTCGACCGCAGCGGCGGCAAGGCCGGCGAGGCGGCGCTGCTTGGTGGCCTGGCCGTGCTCAGCGGCGGGCACCTGCTCGGCATCTACCCGGAGGGCACCCGTTCCCCGGACGGGCGGCTCTACCGTGGCAAGACCGGCGTCGCCCGGATGGCGCTGGATGCCGGGGCGATCGTCGTCCCGTGCGCGATGATCAACACGGAGAAGATCAATCCACCCGGCAGCGTGATCTGGAAGCTCCGGCCGCGGCCGGGGGTGCGGTTCGGGGCGCCGCTGGACTTCTCCCGCTACGCCGGCCTGTCCGGTGACCGCTTCGTCCTGCGGTCGGTGACCGACGAGATCATGTACGAGCTGATGCTGCTCTCCGGTCAGGAGTACGTCGACACCTACGCGGCGACGGCCAAGCGCCAGGCCGAGCGCAAGACGTC
>JAWWOM010000005.1:0-3036 GCA_033851655.1 Frankiales bacterium | reverse complement strand
GCCTTGGTGATGGTCAGCATGATGTTGCCGGTGTTGGCGATGTCGAACGTCTGCGTCGCCGTCTGGCCGACCTGCACCGATCCGAAGGCGACCGGGTTGGGCGTGATGCTCAGGTGGGACGCGCCGGTCACCGCAGTCCCGGTGAGCGGCACGGTCACCGACCCCTGGTTGCTGGAGACGGAGAGCGAGCCGGACTGGTTGCCCGTGGTAGTCGGGGTGTAGGTAACGGAGACCGACACCGACGCCCCGGCCGCGAGGGTCGAGTTGGTGGCCGGGAACCCGGTCGCGGTGAACGGAGCGGCCGGCGCGGTCGAGCCGGTGATGGTCACCGCGGAGGTGCCGGTGTTGACGATGTTGACGCTGAGCGTCTTGTTCGCGCCGGTCGGCACCGTGCCGAAGGCGAGCGAGGACGGCGTCGCTCCGAGGCCGGGCTGGGTGCCGACTCCGTGCAGGTCGAAGCCGACGGTGCCGGAGTCGGTGCTGAACGTCAGGGTGCCGGTGGCGCCGCCGGTCGTTGTCGGCGTGAACCTGGCGGGCACGGACAGCGTCTGTCCGGCGGCGAGGCTGACCGGCAGCGCGGGCGGGGTTGTGCCGAACGGGGCCGCGGTGCTGATGGCCGAGATGGTGACGTTGCGGGCGGCGGTCACCGTGACCGTCGCGTTGCCGGTCGAGCCGACGGCGACGTTGCCGAAGTCGGTCGGCGAGCTGGTCAGCGCCGAGGTGGTGGGCCGGCCGAAGCCGAACACCTTGCCGTCGCGGGTGCCCACGAAGACCCGGTTGCCGTCGGTCCCCGGCACGGCGAACTTCGACGCCGTCCCGATCGGGGCCGAGTAGCGCAGGTGCAGCTGGCCGGCCGACGGCAGTGCGTCGTAGGCCCTCAGCTGGCCGTTCGCGCCCGTGGCGCCGTCGGTGTAGATCGCCCAGACGATGGCGGAGCCGGACGTCGTACCGGCCGAGGTGACCACGGGCGAGCCGGAGGTGTAGCCGAACGTCGCGGGGCTGGTCGCAGCGGAGCTGAGCACCGGCAGGCCGCTGCCGTTGACGCCGTACTTGAGCGCCCGCAGGTAGCCAGCGTTCTCCACGTCGTAGACGTAGCCCCCGTCGCCACCCCAGAAGGCCGGGTGGCCCCACATCCCGTTGTACGGGCCCAACGGTGGGCCGACGGAGGCGTCGGTGCCGCCGGCCCCCTGTGCCATCCCGCCAAGGTTGTCGCGGTCGAGCAGGTAGACCCGGCCGTCCTTGCCGTCCTGGACCAGCAGGTGCGGGTGCGCGGTGGTGCCGAAGCCGTCGGGCAGGGCCAGCGGGCCGCCGGAACCGAAGTCCGTGTCGTTCTGGTCGAGCTTGCTGTTGTTGGTCGGGCTGAAGAAGTCCTTGGCCGTCAGCGAGCCGTCCGAGTTGACCTGGAGCCGGACGACCGACTCGGCGAGGGTGCCTGGCGGGCTGGTGCCGGGGCCGGGCGCCGGGGAGACCCCGTTGCCGGTGGACAGGATGATCCGGCCGGGACCGTCGGAGACCAGGCCGCCGCCGGACTGCCAGATGCCGCCTTCGGAGGTGGACGAGCCCGCCTCGGTCGACCAGAGCGTCGACACGGCGGGGGTCGACGTCTTGACGCCGACGACGTAGCCGACGTACGGGCCGTAGTCGCAGTGGCTGGCGAAGCCGGCATAGACGACGCCGCCGAGGAGCAGCAGCCCGGGCCGCTGCATCGCCGTCTCAGGGTTGAACGCGGTGGAGCCGTTGGTCGGCGTGCCCTGGATCACGACCGGCCAGCCGGCCCGCTCGACCCCGGTGGCAGGGATGATCGAGTGCATGTACCAGTGCGGGTGCGCGGCATCCGGGCCGTCGTTCACCTTGGAGGTGAAGAAGACCGACCCGGTGGCGGGGTCGTAGACCGGCGTGCTGGTGATGCCGATGTTGGGCACCAGGTCGCCGCAACCGGTGGTGGACGCCGGCCAGGGGTTACCGACGCTGCGCGACCAGCTGATGGCGCCGGTCGCGGGGTTCATCCCGTAGATCCAGTCGTTCTCGGTGGCGGTGATCAGCGTGCCGCCGACGACGAGCGGCTGGGCGTAGACCTGACCGTTGACCGTGGTCGAGAAGAGCTGCCCGAAGTCCGAGGCAGAGACGGCGGACGGCCCGAGGCCCGACTCGTTGGGGTCCCACCCGGTGCGCAGGGTGTCGTACGAGGCCGTCGTGTCGTCGGCGGAGGCGCCGACCGGGACGGCGAGCAGCCCTGCCGCCAGCAGCACGCCAGGCAGCACCCCGGCCAGCAGTCGACGGACCCGAACACTGCTCAGCATCTGCGTCACTCGGTCTCCAAGGCCACGGGTTGCCGGCATCTCCGGACACGGCACAGGGGTGGCCGCAGCCACCCCCGTACCAACCGGACCGAACCGTAACTTGTTGGACACGTCCGCGCAAGATAGTGACAGCGAAAAGAAATTTCGGGCCTTCTTCGCTCAAGATCCCGCGTTCGCCGCCACCGTGAGGCTGTCCTGGGAGGTGCGGTGCCAGGATGGTCGATGCAGCCGCGTCGCACCCACGGAGGACCCCGATGGCCGATCTGACGTTCACCGTGCGCGTCGTCGCGGTCGTCCACTCGAGCCGCACCGAGCCGACCGACGACGACTGGGACAACGAGACCACGACCGTCGAGCTGGTCGACCCGTACGGGAGCGACGCCGTCCTCGGCCTCGAGACCTTCAGCCACCTCGAGGTCGTCTACCTGTTCCACCGGGTCGACCCGGAGCTGCCGGTGACACAGGCCCGGCACCCGCGCGGCAACCCGGACTGGCCGTTGACCGGCATCTTCGCCCAGCGCGGCAAGGATCGGCCGAACCGGATCGGTATCAGCACCTGCGAGCTGCTCGGTGTCGAAGGCACGACGCTGACCGTGCGGGGGCTCGACGCGATCGACGGCACGCCGGTGCTGGACATCAAGCCGTACCTGAGCGAGTTCGCGCCGCGCACGCCCATCCGCCAACCGGCCTGGTCCCGCGAGCTGATGGCCGGCTACTTCACCGGCGGCATCGAGGA
>JAWWOM010000389.1:0-3789 GCA_033851655.1 Frankiales bacterium | reverse complement strand
GCCGGCCTGGGTGAACCGGAAGATGTTGTCGATGAACAGCAGCACGTCCTGGCCCTGCACGTCGCGGAAGTACTCCGCCATCGTGAGGGCGCCGAGGGCCACCCGCAGCCGGGTGCCCGGCGGCTCGTCCATCTGGCCGAAGACCAGCGCGGTCTTGTCGATGACGCCGGTCTCGGTCATCTCGCCGATCAGGTCGTTGCCCTCGCGGGTGCGCTCGCCGACGCCGGCGAACACCGACACGCCACCGAAGTTCTCGGCGACCCGGTAGATCATCTCCTGGATCAGCACGGTCTTGCCGACGCCGGCACCGCCGAACAGGCCGATCTTGCCGCCGAGCACGTACGGGGTGAGCAGGTCCACGACCTTGATGCCGGTGACGAACATCTCGGTCTTGGACTCGAGCTGGTCGTACGGCGGCGCGCTGCGGTGGATCGGCCAGCGCTCCTTGATGTCCAGCGTGCTGGTCTCGACGTCGAGGGACTCGCCGAGGACGTTGAAGACGTGGCCCTTGGTCACATCGCCTACGGGCACGGTGATCGGCGACCCGGTGTCGCTGACCGAGGTGCCACGCACCAGCCCGTCCGTGGGCTGCATCGAGATCGCGCGGACCTGGTTGTCGCCGATGTGCTGGGCGACCTCGAGGGTCAGCGTACGGGTCTCGCCGTCGAGGGTGCGCTCGACGTGCAGGGCGTTGTGGATGTCGGGGATGGAGTCCGGCGGGAACTCCACGTCGACGACAGGCCCGATGACCCGGATCACCCGGCCATAGCTGCTGCCGGCCTCGTCATCGGTCGTGGCGGTGTCCAGTGTCGCGGTCATCTCAGTCACCCATCTCAGTGTTCAGGCTGTTCAAGCTCGGGTTCATCAGTCACTACCCGTTACCGACAGCGCCTCGGCGCCGCCCACGATCTCCATGATTTCCTGCGTGATCTCGGCCTGTCGGGCGGCGTTGGCCTGGCGGACATAGCTCTTGATCAGCTCTTCCGCGTTGTCCGTCGCCGACTTCATCGCCCGGCGGCGGGCCGCGGACTCCGAGGCCGCCGCCTGCAGCAGCGCGTTCCAGACCCTGCTCTCGACGTAGCGCGGGAGCAGCGCGTCGAGCACCGCCTCGGCCGAGGGCTCGAACTCGTACAGCGGCATCGGGTGGTCCGGCGGCTCGCTGGTCTCGGTCACGACCAGCGGCAGCAGCCGTACGGCCTTGGGCCGCTGGGTGACCGCGTTGACGAACTCCGTGTAGACGACGTGCAGCTCGTCGACGCCGCCGCCCTCAGCACCGAGCCGGAAGGCCTCGATGACGGTGTCCGCCGCCTCCTTGGCGTGGCGGTAGTCCGGCTGCTCGGAGAAGCCGGTCCACTGCCCATCCATCTCTCGCCCGCGGAACCGGTAGTAGCCGACCCCCTTGCGCCCGATGACGTAGAGCCGGGCGTCCTTGCCCTCGTTCTTGAGCCTGGCGACCAGTGACTCGGCGGTCTTGAGCGCGTTGGAGCTGTAGCCGCCGGCCAGGCCACGGTCGCTGGTGATCACCAGGACCGCCGCCCGGGTCGGGTGCTCGCGGGCGGTGGTGAGCAGGTGCTCGGTGGTGGCGTTGGACGCCACCGCCTGGACCACGGCGGTCAGCGCCTCGGCATAGGGCGTCGAGGCGGCCACCCGCTGCTGCGCCTTGACGATGCGCGAGGCGGCGATGAGCTCCATCGCCCGGGTGATCTTCTTGGTCGACTGCACAGAGCGGATGCGTCGGCGAAAGACGCGCTGCTGGGCTCCCACGGCTACCTCCTCACGGTCTGTTCGGTCACGGGCTGCTTGCTATTACAGGGGCTTACAGGCCGGAGGCCTGGCCACCGTCATCGGCCGGCTTGGGCTTGTAGACCTGGATGTTCTCCTGGCCTTCTTCGCCCTCATCCATGGCCTTCGCCTCGGCCTCGTTGACCTCGCGCCGCTGGGTGCCGCTCTCGAAGGTCTTCTTGAACTCCTCGATCGCGTTGGTCAGCTGCTCCTTGACCTCGTCGCTGAGCAGCCCGGTCGAGATGATCTCGGCGTAGATGCCCTCGTGGTCCCGCGCGATGAAGTCGAGGAAGTCGTGCTCGAACCGGCGGACGTCGCCGACCTCGATGTCGTCGAGCTGGGCAGTGGTGCCGGCCCAGATCGAGACCACCTGGCGCTCGACCGGGAACGGCGCGTACTGCGGCTGCTTGAGCAGCTCGACCAGCCGGGCGCCACGGGCCAGCTGGTCCTTGGACGCCTTGTCCAGGTCGGAGCCGAAGGCCGAGAACGCCTCCAGCTCGCGGTACTGCGCCAGGTTGAGCCGCAGCGAACCGGCCACCGAGCGCATCGCCCTGACCTGGGCAGAGCCGCCGACCCGGGAGACCGAGATGCCGACGTTGATGGCCGGCCGCACACCAGAGTTGAACAGGTCGGTCTCGAGGAAGATCTGGCCGTCGGTGATCGAGATGACGTTGGTCGGGATGTAGGCCGAGACGTCGTTGCCCTTGGTCTCGATGATCGGCAGGCCGGTCAGCGAGCCGCCGCCCAGGTCGTCGGAGAGCTTGGCGCAACGCTCGAGCAGCCGCGAGTGCAGGTAGAAGACGTCGCCGGGGTAGGCCTCGCGACCCGCGGGTCGGCGCAGCAGCAGCGAGATGGTGCGATAGGCCTCGGCCTGCTTGGACAGGTCGTCGAACACGATCAGCGCGTGCTGGCCGGCGTACATCCAGTGCTGGGCGATCGCCGAGCCGGTGTACGGGGCGATGTACTTGAACGCGGCGGGGAACGCTGCCGGGGCGGCCACGATGGTGGTGTAGGCCATCGCGCCGGCCTCCTCGAGGACCCGGCCGACCTCGGCAACCGTCGTGCCCTTCTGGCCGATGGCGACGTAGACGCACTTGACCTGCTTCTTGGGGTCGCCGGACTCCCAGTTGGCCTTCTGGTTGATGATCGCGTCGATCGCGACCGCGGTCTTGCCGGTCTGCCGGTCACCGATGATCAGCTGGCGCTGGCCCCGGCCGATGGCGGTCATCGCGTCGATCGCCTTGATGCCGGTCTGCAGCGGCTCCTTGACCGGTTGCCGCTGGACGACCGAGGGCGCCTGCGTCTCGAGGTTGCGGCGCTCGGTGCTCTCGATCTCGCCCTTGCCGTCCAACGGGCGGCCGAGCGGGTCGATGACCCGGCCGAGGAAGCCGTCGCCGACCGGCACCGAGAGCAGCTGGCCGGTCCGGCGGACCGCCTGGCCCTCCTCGATGTGCTGCGCGTCGCCCATGATGACGCAGCCGATCTCGCGGGCGTCGAGGTTGAGCGCCAGGCCCAGCGTGCCGCCCTCGAACTCGAGCAGCTCGTTGGTCATGGTGCCGTAGAGGCCCTCGACCCGCGCGATGCCGTCGCCGGTCTCGGTGACCCGGCCGATCTCCTCGCGGGAGACCGCCTCCGGCTCGTACGCCTGGACGTACTGCTCGAGTGCGTCGCGGATCTCGTCCGGACGGATCGTGAGCTCCGTCATGTCGTCCCTGCTCTCTAGGAATCCGCCGGCCTGGATCGCCGGTGTGCTGCTGGTCTCGGGGTCGGTACGGGTGCTGCGATGGTGCTGCTGAGCTAGCGGGTCAGCCGCCTGTGTGCGTCGGCCAGCCGGCTCGCGACGCTGCCGTCGTAGACCGTGTCACCGATCTGGATGGTCATGCCGCCGACGACCGCCGGGTCGAGCTCGACGTTGAGATGGACCTGCCGGCCGAGCTGTGCGGCGAGCGCCGCGGCCAACCGGCTCGACTGCTCCTCGGTGAGCGGGACCGCCGCGGTCACCCTGGC
>JAWWOM010000377.1:0-8280 GCA_033851655.1 Frankiales bacterium | reverse complement strand
ACGCCACCGGCGGTCTGAGCCGTTGATGGCCGCTGAGGGTCGCTGACCCCGTGCGCCTGGTCTTCGCCGGTACCCCCTACGCCGCCCTGCCATCGCTGGACGCCCTCCTGGCGTCGCGGCACGAGGTCGTGGCCGTCCTCACCCGCCCGGACGCCCCGTCCGGGCGGGGTCGCACGCTTGTCCCCAGCCCGGTCAAGGCGCGCGCGCTGGACGCCCGGCTCGAGGTGCTCAGCCCCGCCAGGCCGAGCGAACCAGCGTTCCTCGACCGGCTCCGTGAGCTGACGCCGGACTGCTGCCCGGTGGTCGCCTACGGCGCGCTGCTGCCGCCGGCGGCTCTGGAGATCCCGAACCACGGCTGGATCAACCTGCACTTCTCCCTGCTGCCGGCCTGGCGCGGCGCCGCCCCCGTACAGCGGGCTGTCCTCGCCGGCGACGAGTTCACCGGGGCGACCACGTTCCAGCTCGAGCCGGGCATGGACACCGGGCCGGTCTACGGCGTGCTCACCGAGCGGGTGCTGCCGACCGACACCTCGGGTGAGCTGCTCGACCGGCTGTCCCTGGCCGGCGCCGAGCTGCTGGTCCGCACGCTCGACGGCATCGAGGACGGCTCGCTGCTGCCGGTGCCCCAGCCGGCCGACGGGGTCTCGATCGCGCCCAAGCTCAACCCGGACGACGTACGGGTCGACTGGTCGGCGCCGGCGATCCGGGTGGACCGGCTGGTACGGGCCGCGACTCCGGCGCCTGGTGCGTGGACGACCTGGCGGGGCAAGCGACTCAAGCTCGGTCCGGTACGGATCTCCGCCGCAGCGCCGCTGCAGCCGGGCGAGCTCAGGGTCGACGGCCGGCACGTCCTCGTCGGCACCGCAGCGGGACCGGTCGCCCTGGGCAGCGTACGTCCGGAGGGCAGGGCAGAGATGGCGGCCGGCGACTGGGCCCGCGGTGTCCGCCCGGCGCCCGGCGAGAGGTTCCAGTGACCGGCGCACCCGGCCGTCCCCCCGGTGGTCCGCGTCGTCCCCGGTCGGCCGTCGACCCGGCCCGCGACGCCGCCTTCTCGACGTTGCGCGCGGTGGACGAGCGGGACTCGTACGCCAACCTGGTGCTGCCGGCGCTGCTGCGTGACCGCAAGGTCGACGGCAGGGACGCGGCGCTGGCGACCGAGCTGACCTACGGCACGCTGCGGATGGCCGGCCAGCTCGACGCCGTCCTCGGCGCCTGCTCGAGCCGGCCGTGGAACGAGGTCGACCCCCCGGTTCGTGATGCGCTGCGGCTCGGCGCCTACCAGGTGCTGCACACCCGGGTGCCCCAGCATGCCGCCGTCTCCTCGACGGTCGACCTGGTCCGCCGCCACGCGGGCGAGGGCCGGTCCAAGTTCGCCAACGCCGTCATGCGTGCGCTCACCCGGCGCAGCCTCGACGAGTGGATGACCGAGCTCGCCCCCGCCGACCCGGTCGGACGGCTGGTGGTCACCACCTCGCACCCGCGCTGGATCGTCGGGGCGATGGCTGACGCCCTCGGCGGCGACCTCGAGCAGGCGGCGAGGGCACTGGCCGCCGACAACGACCGGCCGCAGGTCCACCTGGTCGCGAGACCGGGCCGGATCACCCGCGACGAGCTGCTTGCCGCTGCCGGTCCCGAGGCCGTCGCCGGGGGCCTCTCGCCCTATGCGGTACGCCTTCCCGGCGGCGGTGAGCCCGCAGCCATCACGCCGGTGCGCCGGGGCCGGGCGGCCGTCCAGGACGAGGGCAGCCAGCTGGCGGCGATTGCGCTGGCGACCGCATCGTTGCAGGGCCCCGACCGGCTCTGGCTCGACCTGGCGGCCGGCCCGGGCGGCAAGGCCGGCCTGCTCGCCGGGCTGGCCGCCGAGCGCGGCGCCCTGCTGCTAGCCAACGAGCTCGCGCCACACCGGGCCAAGCTGGTCGGGAGGGCGCTCGCCGATGCCCCGAATGCGCTGGCCATCACCGGAGACGGGCTGGCGCCGGCCTGGCGTGACGGCACCTTCGACCGGGTGCTGCTCGACGCACCGTGCTCGGGACTCGGTGCCCTGCGGCGCCGGCCCGAGGCCCGCTGGCGGCGCCGGCCGGAGGACCTGGCCGGTCTCGGCCCGCTGCAACGCGCCCTGCTCGACACCGCCATCCGCTCGGTGCGTGCCGGGGGCGTGATCGGGTATGTCACCTGTTCGCCGCACCTGGCCGAGACCCGGGCCGTCGTCTCTGATGCGCTCAGGCGCCACCCGGGCCTGGGCCAGGTCGACGTCCGGCCGCTGCTCCCAGCGGTCGACCGGCTCGGCGACGGGCCGGCCGTGCAGCTGTGGCCGCATCTGCACGGCACCGACGCCATGTTCATCTGCTTGCTGCGCGTGTCGTAAGCATCGCGCACCGTCGCTAGAATTCGGGCACCTGTCCAGGAGAGGTTGCGTCGTGGGTCTGCAGCTGGCGCCGAGCATCCTCTCCGCCGACTTCGCCCGGCTGGCCGACGAGGCCGCCGCTGTCGCAGAGACGGCCGACTGGCTGCACGTCGACGTGATGGACAACCACTTCGTTCCCAACCTCACCCTGGGGCTGCCGGTCGTCCGCTCGCTGCTCAAGGCGGCGGCACTGCCGATCGACTGTCACCTCATGATCGAGGACCCCGACACCTGGGCCCCCCAGTACGCCGAGGCCGGCGCGGCCAACGTGACGTTCCACGTCGAGGCCGCGGCCGCCCCCATCCGGACGGCGCGGGCCATCCGCTCCGCCGGCGCCAGGGCCGGCATGGCGCTACGGCCGGCCACCCCGATCGAGCCGTACGCCGACCTTTTCCCCGAGCTGGACATGGTCCTGATCATGACCGTCGAGCCGGGCTTCGGCGGCCAGCCGTTTCTCGAGGTGATGCTGCCCAAGATCCGGCGGGCCCGCGAGCTGATCGGCGCCAGCGGGCAGGCGGTCTGGCTGCAGGTCGACGGCGGCGTCGACGAGACGACGATCGGCCGTTGTGCCGAGGCAGGGGCGGACGTGTTCGTGGCCGGCTCGGCGGTCTACGGGCGTGAGGACCCTGCCGCCGCCGTGACCGCCTTGCTGGCGGCTGCGAGAGCCGCGAGCCGGCTGTGAACACCGTCCTGATCGTCGACGACGACGTCGACATCGCCCGCTTCGTCGAGATCAACCTCCGGCTCGAGGGCTTCGACGTCCGGATCGCCCGGGACGGGGCGGAGGCGATGCTGGCGATCCGGCAGCTGATGCCCGACCTGGTGCTGCTCGACGTGATGATGCCCGGCATCGACGGGGTCGAGCTGACCCGCCAGCTGCGCTCCGACCCGATCACCTCGAACATGCCGGTGATCCTGCTGACCGCCAAGGACCGCTCGGCGGACAAGGTCGTGGGCCTCACCGCCGGCGCCGACGACTACATCGTCAAGCCGTTCGACACCCTCGAGATGGTCGCCCGGGTCCGCTCGACGCTGCGCCGCAACGCGGAGATGCGCTCGGTCTCGCCGCTGACCGGCCTGCCCGGCAACTACCGGATCGAGCAGGAGATCGCCCGCCGGCTGGCGACCGGCGAGGACTTCGCCGTCTGCCACGTCGACCTGGACAACTTCAAGGCCTTCAACGACGCCTACGGGTTCCTTCGCGGCGATGACGTCATCATGCTGCTCGCCGGGGTGATGCAGAAGGTCGCCGGCACCACCCCGCGCCCGGTGCCCTTCATCGGCCACATCGGCGGCGACGACTTCGTGGTGCTCTGCTACCCCGAGCAGGCGGAGCCGACCTGCGAGCGCATCCTCGAGGCCTTCGACGCGTCGGTCATGGCGCTGCACGACGCGGACGACGTGGCCAAGGGCTACCTCGAGGTGCGCGACCGGCAGGGCATCGTCCGCCGTTACCCGCTGGTGTCGGTGTCCATCGGGATCGCCATGGCCGGCCGGCGCCGGTTCGACGACCATCGCGAGATCGTCGCCGTGGCCGCCGAGATGAAGTCGGTGGCCAAGGCAACGGTCGGGTCGGCGATCGCGGTGGACCGCCGTGGCGACGTGCCGTGACAGACTAGGGCCGTACGAACGCAAGTGACGTACGCGCGCTCCGGGATCGGTGCAAGTCCGAGCCGGCGGTGACAGTCCGCGACCCGGCCACAGCCAGTGGCCGGTTGACCTGGCGAAACTCCAGGACCGACGGTGAAAGTCCGGATGGGAGGCAGCGCGCGGGCGGTTCGCGTGCGCGCGCGCCCCTGCATTGCGCCTCGGGTGCCGCCACGCAGCAGCCCGTGCCCGCCCCGCCCCGGTAACGCCGTACGGCGACCGAGGGCAGGAGGCGACACGTGGCGACAACCCTTGCGGTGCAGGAGATCGAGCACCGGGCCATGGCCCGCGCCATCGCCCTCGCATCGACCGGGCTCGGCCGCACCGGCACCAACCCGGTCGTCGGCGCGGTGGTGCTCGACCGCTCCGGTGCCGTCGTCGGCGAGGGCGCCCACGTCGGTGGGCCAGGCCATCCGCACGCCGAGGTCGTGGCGCTCGGTGCGGCCGGGCGGCGGGCGGCCGGTGGGACCGTCGTCTGCTCACTCGAACCCTGCAACCACCTCGGCCGTACGGGACCCTGCTCGCGGGCGCTGATCGAGGCCGGCGTGGCGAGGGTGGTCTACGCCGTGGCCGACCCGAACCCCGCGGCGGCCGGAGGGGCGGAGACCCTGCGTGGTGCTGGGGTCGAGGTGGACTCCGGCCTGCTCGCCGAGGCCGCCGAACGGGGCAACGAGGCCTGGCTGCTCTCCGTCCGGCTCGGCCGCCCGTTCGTGACCTGGAAGTACGCCGCCGGCATCGACGGCCGGTCAGCCGCCGCCGACGGCACCAGCAGGTGGATCACCTCGGCGGAGGCGCGCGCGGACGTGCACGTGCTCCGTAGCCAGTCAGACGCGGTCGTGGCCGGCATCGGCACGGTGCTGGCGGACGACCCGGAGCTGACCGCCCGCACCCCGGCAACCGCGACACGCCCTGGTCCCCAGCCGCTCCGGGTCGTCATCGACACCGACGGCCGCACGCCCAAGGACGCCCGGGTCCTCGGCCCCGGCTGCCTGGTGGTGGTCGGCGAGGGCACAGCTGCGGTCTGGCCCGGCACGGAGGTTCTGCCTGTGGTCCGCGACTCCGCCGGCCGGGTGGACCTGGCCGCGGCGCTGAAGGCGCTGGACGGCAGAGGCCTGCGGCACCTGTTCCTCGAGGGTGGCCCGACCCTGGCCGGTGGTTTCCTCGGCGCGGGCCTGGTGGACCGGGTCGTCGCCTACCTCGCCCCGGTGCTGCTCGGCGCCGGCCGTGCCGCGCTGGACGAGCCGGGCGTCTCGACGCTGGCCCAGGCGCACCGGTTGCGGTTCGACGAGATCGAAACCGTCGGTCCCGATGTTCGGATCGTCGCCAGACCCGTACGAGAGGGGATCTGATCGTGTTCACCGGCATCGTCGAGGAGCTGGGCGACATCGTCGCGCTCGAGCACCAGGAGCAGGCGGCGCGGATCACCGTGCGCGGGCCGCTCGTCGTGAGCGACGCCCACCCGGGGGACTCCATCTGCGTCAGCGGCTGTTGCCTGACGGTCACCTCCGTCGACGGCGACACGTTCACCGCCGACGTGATGCTCGAGAGCCTGCGGCGCACCACGCTCGGCCTGCTCGGCACCGGTTCACCGGTCAACCTCGAGCGGGCGGTGCCGGCGCACGGCCGCCTCGGCGGACACGTCGTCCAGGGCCACGTCGACGTCACCGGCACCGTGGTCGAGCGGATCCCTTCGGAGCACTGGGAGGTGGTCAAGGTTGCCCTCCCTGCCGCCTACGCAGCCCAGCTGGTCGACAAGGGCTCGGTGACGGTCGACGGCGTCAGCCTGACCGTCGTCGAGGCCGCCGACGACTGGTTCACCGTCTCGCTGATCCCCGAGACGTTGTCCCGTACGACCCTCGGCCACCGCGACGTCGGGGAGCCGGTCAACCTCGAGTTCGACGTCATCGGCAAGTACGTCGAGCGGCTGCTGGCCGTACGGGGACTGATCGCTCCGATCTCCGCTGATCCCTCCGAGCAAGGGAACCCGTCATGAGGTTCGACCCCATCGAGGCCGGCATCGCCGACATCGCCGCCGGCAAGGCGGTCATCGTCGTCGACGACGCCGACCGTGAGAACGAGGGCGACCTGGTCTTCGCCGCCGAGCTGGCCACGCCGGAGCTGGTGACCTTCATGGTCCGCTACACCTCGGGCTTCATCTGCGTGCCGCTGACCGAGGCCGAGTGCACCCGGCTCGACCTGCCGCCGATGTTCCACACCAACCAGGACAAGCGGCTGACCGCCTACACCGTCACGGTCGACGCCCGCGAAGGCGTCTCCACCGGCATCAGCTCCGCCGACCGCTCGCACACGATCCGGCTGCTGGCTGCTGCGAGCACGCGCCCGACCGACCTGTCCCGGCCTGGACACGTGGTGCCGCTGCGGGCGCGCGAGGGCGGCGTCCTACGCAGGCCCGGCCACACCGAGGCCGCCGTCGACCTGCCCCGCCTGGCCGGGCTGCGCCCAGCGGGTGTCCTGTGCGAGATCGTCAACGACGACGGCACCATGGCCCGGCTGCCACAGCTGCACGCCTTCGCCGAGCAGCACGGCCTGACCATCGTCTCGATCGCCGACCTGATCGCGTTCCGCCGCCGCAACGAGTCCCAGGTCGTCGCGGTCGCCGAGGCCAAGATCCCCACGCCGCACGGTGAGTTCCGTGCGGTGGGCTACCAGGGCGCCTACGACGGCCACGACCACATCGCGCTGGTGATGGGCGACATCGGTGACGGCGAGAACGTCCTGGTCCGGGTCCACTCCGAGTGCCTCACCGGCGACGTGTTCGCCTCGAGGCGCTGCGACTGCGGGCCGCAGCTGCACGCCTCCATGCACGCGGTCGCCGAGGAGGGCAGGGGGGTCGTCCTCTACGTCCGCGGCCACGAGGGCAGGGGCATCGGGCTGATGCACAAGCTGCAGGCCTACCAGCTGCAGGAGGCAGGCGCCGACACCGTCGACGCCAACCTCGAGCTGGGCCTGCCGTCGGACAGCCGCGACTACGGCACCGGCGCGCAGATCCTCTACGACCTCGGCGTTCGCACCATGCGGCTGCTCACCAACAACCCGGACAAGCGGGCCGGGCTCGAAGGCTACGGTCTCAGCATCATCGACCGGGTCCCCCTCCCCGTGTACGCGACCGCGGAGAACCTCCGGTACCTTACGACCAAGCGTGACCGGATGGGTCATGACCTGCCGGACCTGCCCGACCTGGCGTCGGACCTGCCGGACTCGCTGACCCACCACACGCAGACCCACGCGTGACCACCGCAGCGGAGGACAGAGCATGAGCGGCGACGGCCGGCCAGCCAGCGCCCGGTTGGACTCCCGTGCCGTCCAGGGGCTGCGGGTCGCCGTGGTCGCGACCCGGTGGTACCCCGAGATCACCGACGCCCTGCTCGCCGGTGCACTGCGCGCCCTGGCCGAGCTGGGGGTCGCCGAGCCGACGGTGCTGCGGGTCCCCGGCGCGTTCGAGCTGCCGGTGGCCGCCAAGGCCCTCGCCACCACCGGTCACCACGCGGTCGTCTGCCTCGGCGTCGTCCTGCGCGGCGGCACCCCGCACTTCGAGTACGTGTGCCAGGGCGTGACCCAGGGACTGACCCAGGTCGCGGTCACCTGCGCAATCCCGGTCGGCTTCGGTGTCCTGACCTGCGACACCGTCGAGCAGGCCATTGACCGGAGCGGCCTGCCGGGTTCCTCCGAGGACAAGGGCCGTGAGGCGGCTGAGGCCGCCGTCGAGACGGCCGTGCTGCTCCGCGATCTGCGACTCGGCGGGCCGGCCGACGCGGCTGGGCCGCGCGAGCCGGCGCATCGCTAGGCGGTCCGGCCCGTACGGGGGCCGGGTCGCCTGCGCCCGCCAGCCCGGATCCTCCTCCTGACCTCCAGCTCCGAACCGAAAGGCACACCGTGCTGTCGCTCGTCCTTCCGAAGGGCTCGCTCGAGCGGGCCACCCTCGACCTGTTCGAGGCCGCCGACCTGACCGTCCGCCGCGGCTCCGACCGCGACTACCGCGCGAGCATCGACGACCCGCGCATCGACAAGGTGATGTTCCTGCGCCCGCAGGAGATCCCGCAGTACGTCGAGCAGGGCCTGTTCGACGTCGGCATCACCGGCCGGGACTGGATCACCGAGACCGACTCCGAGGTCGTCTCCCTCGGCGAGCTCGAGTACTCCAAGGCGACCAGCAACCCGGTCAAGATCATCCTGGCCGTGCCCAAGGAGCACCCCGCCGAGTCGGGCGC